>JARROY010000246.1:0-6101 GCA_037383445.1 Anaerolineales bacterium
TTCGATTAGCCTGGCCCAATGAGTTGCGAGCTGCTGGTGCACAGGCTTTCCCCCTAAAGTTTCAAACATTTTCTCATACTCCTCTTGAGCCCTAGGGGTTGCCATGCCATCTGACGCATTGAGTCTGGATAGCGGTGTTGCAGAATATACTCCGGAATCCATTCCTCCAACAAAGCCTTTCCATCCAACTTTTTTCAAGTAAGGAAACTTAAGATAGGACCATGGTTCAACTCTCTCAGCGATCCAATCAGTATATTCATTAGGGGCGTATTTCCCTAAGCGGTTCCCCTCTGGATCCACAACACTTACTTTGCCATCATAAAAGTTTACTTTGTTATTTTCATCCACAAGACCTATATAATGCATAGGAATTGTATATGCATCACTCAATATCAAATCAACATATGCCTGGTTTCCAAGCACAATATCCGAGAATAATTGAAGGCTGAACTGAGCAAATTCTACTGCAAACCGCCCCATCTCCTCGATTTGTTGGCGCTCATCCTCGTTAATTCCCCGGGTCAATCCCCCAGGAATTGCCGTACAAGGGTGAACCTTTCGCCCGCCAATAATCTCGATTACTGTATGGCCTGCTTTTCTCGCCTGGATCACCTTCCCAGCAATATCCAAACCAACTTTATGGATCACACCAAGGATATTTCTTTCAGAAACAGGTGCATCAGGTCCCATTACAAAATCTGGACCTCCGAGAGCATAAAAATGAGTTGCATGATCGGTCACAAAGAATGCAGAATACATTAATTCCCGTAGCATCTTGGCTGTTCTCGGAGGGTCAACTTTGTATACTGCATCTGCTGCCTTTGCGCCAGCTAAATGATGTGCCTCTGGACAAACGCCACAAATTCGGTTAGTAATAATCGGAATATCTTCTACAGGGCGTCCAACACAAAATCGTTCAAATCCTCTTAGTTCTGGGATTTGGAAATATGTGTTTGCGACATCACCTTTCTCATCCAGGAAGATTTCAATTTTTCCATGTCCTTCCAAGCGGGTGATTGGATCAATTGTTATTCGTTCCATATTAGACTCCTAATTATCGTTCCAGAGAACCTGACCAGTTCTCAGCATTGAATGAGCAAGACTAAACCTGTAAAAAGAACCCGCAGGATCAACAATGGTATCCAAAATCTTATCAACCTCATCTGGATCTTCGCAATCAATCACGGAGGCAATCGCTGTCATCATCCTTGCCCCATAATCCAAAACCCCATTAGCTGGACCATAACAGCCAAAACACGGCGCGCCTGCTGACGGGCATTTTGCATCACAACCACTAGCCGTTGCAGGACCATTGCACAAGATACCCTGTTCTAACAAGCATAAATCTGGATCGATGTATGCCACATCCTGAATGCGATTTATTCCTGAGATCGATTTTTCATGTTTTGTTCTCTTACATTCATCGCATACGGTCGAATCCCCTACCCCAATTCTTGCTCCCTTCGGGGGTAGTTCTCCTTTGCCATGCAGCACATCAATTACGAGATCAATCACTGCCTCAATCTGATGTGATTCTGGAGGGCATCCAGGCATATAATAGTCCACATCTACGACCTGATCTAACGTCCTTAGGTAAGGCTCAAATTTTGGAATATTGAGTACGCCTTCCTGAACCTCATAGCTAAACGATGGTCTTACATTGTCAGGATTTTCTGTAGAAACTGTTGAGTAAACGGTGTCAAAAATCTCTTTTTTACTCGAAAAATTCGCAAGCCCTGGATTTCCCCCTTCGATAGCACAAGCACCAAAAGCTACCAATATCTGAGATTTTTTACGTAACAATTTGGCGAGATGCTCATTTTCATCTGTTCGGATTCCCCCATTGAATAAAGTGAGCAAAATCTCCCCATCCTCCATTGCTTCTACATCTTTATACTTTGCATCCATAGCCACTGGCCAGAACACAACCTCAAAATTTGCATCAAAATCTAATATTTTTTCATGAATATTGAGCACTGCTATTTCGCATCCACCACATGAAGCCGCCCAGTACATCGCGAACTTGGGTTTCGGATTGGACCAATTTTCTTAATCACTTCAACGTATTTTGTAATTTCATTCGCCAACCTCACCCCTTCAGCGGCACTTGCCCAAACAAGTTTCACACGGTCGGGATTGATACCAAATTGATTTAATGTCCTTCTCAAAAGCTTGACCCTTCGCATGGCCTTGTAATTTTGCTCCAAATAATGACATTCACCTGGATGGCATCCTGTGATTAATACCCCATCGGCACCGTTCGCTAGGGCTTTCAAAACGAAAGAAGGATCCAATCGACCAGAGCACATTAACCGGATTAAACGAACATTATGTGGATATTTTATTCTCGCCGTACCAGCCATATCAGCGGCACGGTAACTGCACCAATTACAAGTAAATCCAATAATCAGGGGATCAAATTCATTAGTCATGTAAATCCTCCTAGTTATGCCATCTCATGAACAATGGCCGATTCTCTCAGCATTAACAATCCATCGATCTGAGCAAATATTTGTTCATTGTTAAAACCTGTTCCGGTGATTGCACCAGCAGGACAAGCAGCTATACACGTTCCACAACCTTGGCATAGGGCTTGATTAATGTCGGAAACCATTTTTTCTTCATCAAAGCTGATAGCATTGAAAGGACAAAGACTGTTGCATATCCGGCAACCAGAGCACTTTTCTTGGATGACAGATGCTCTAACCGGTTCTAGGGCCAACTGCCCTTGCTCTATGTAAGAAAGCACTCTAGCAGCTGCAGCCGATCCCTGAGAAACTGAAGCTGGGATATCCTTGGGGCCAGTTGCTGCACCAGCAATGAATAGACCTTCGGTCATCGTGGCAACAGGGTCGAGTTTTGGATGCTTTTCGGTAAACCAACCATTTGCACTGCAAGAGATTCCGAATTTTTTTGCGGTTTCGTAAGCGTCAAATCGTGGCTCTAATGCTGCCGAGAGAATTACCATATCTAAAGGAATTCGGCGCTGTTTACCTGCTAATGTATCCTCCACCTGAACAATCAATTTATCTTCTTCACCAGGCATTCTAGCAGCATCAGTCACTTCTGCCACTTTTCCCCTAACAAACGTAGTGCCTTCATCAAGTACTCTTTGATAAAATTCATCGTAACCTTTATAGGGGGTTCTCATATCAATATAAAAGTTGTAGATCTTTGCACCTGTCCGCTCATGAACCAAATGGGCAAACTTCAAACTTTGCATGCAACAAATCGCTGAACAATAGTTATTATAGTTTCGGTCACGGCTGCCAACACAATGAACAATTCCGACTGATTGCGGAACAGTTTTTCCATCTCGCAGCACAATGTTCCCGTTTGTCGGTCCAGCGGCATTGCACATCCTCTCAAATTCCAAACTAGTAAAGACATTCGCCAATCTACCATATCCATATTGAGGTATTCGTCGCGAGTCAAAAAGATCATATCCAGTAGCTAAAATAATATTGCCTACTTTCAGTTCTACTATTTTATCTTCCTGATCAAAATCAATTGCTTCAGTCGGACAAAATAGCTCGCAAGCTTTGCATGTCCCTTTTATGAAGTAAGTACAATTTTCCCGATCAATCACTGGGTGGTTTGGAACTGCTTGATCAAACGGTGTATAGATAGCCTTTCGATATCCTAAGCCAACTTCAAACACTTCATCGATGACTTTCTTCGGGCATTTTTGTTCACAGATTCCACAACCTGTACACACGTCCGTATCCACATAGCGAGCTTTCTGGCGGACAGTAACGGTAAAATTACCAACGAATCCATCGACCTTTTCAACCTCTGACCAAGTCATGAGATTAATATTTGGATGAGTGCCAGCCTCACTCATTCTGGGCGTAAGAATGCAGGCTGCGCAATCCAATGTCGGAAAGGTTTTATCAAATTGGGCCATATGCCCACCTATTGAAGGCTGCCTTTCTACTAGGTAAACTTGATGGCCTGAATTCGCAATCTCCAAAGCTGCCTGAATACCAGCAATACCACCTCCTACCACCAGAGTTGGTTCAGCTATAGGAACAATAATCGATTCTAACGGCTCATTCTCAATCACTCTTGAAACGGCACCTGCCACAATCGCTTTAGACTTGTAAGTGGCAATATCCTTGTTGGTATGTACCCAGGAAACTTGTTCTCGAATCGATGCTAACTCAGTAAGATACGGATTCAACCCTGCCCTTGAGGCTGCTGTTCTGAAGGTTTTCTCGTGCAGGTGAGGAGAACAAGCTGCTACAACCACTCTATTTAGCCCCTCTGTTTCAATATCCGATTGAATCATTTCTTGCCCTAGACTTGAACACATAAATTTATAATCTTTCGCGATTACAACCCCCATATCTGCGAGTTCTTCTTTAGCCCATCTAGCCACTTCCTCTACATCCACTACACCAGCGATATTTGTCCCACAATGGCAAATATACACTCCTATTCTTGCATTCTCATTCTTATCGTTCATCGATCATCACCTCCATGCTTTTGAGACATCTGAGGCATAGGTAATCCTTCTGGTTTTTTAACTCTCTTACGAGGTGTTTCATCATTAAATTCCACCCCAATTTTGGCGAGCGCTGGCCTAGGATCTACAAATTCTCGACCAATACCTAACTTTTTAGGTTCTATACCAAATGCCAACCCAATCAATTGGGTAAAGTAAAGGATCGGAACCTCATAATTGGTATTGAAATAGCGATTGGTTTCATTCTGATATGCGTCAATATTTAATTGACACATTGGACATAAAGCAACCAACAAATCCGCTTCATACCTCGTCGCTCCATAAATCAACCTCCGAATGAGCTCATAAGCCGTTTCTGCACTTATTTGAGTCATGTGACCAGAGCAACAATGGGTTTTCATAGGAAAATCAATCACTTCAGCCCCAAGCGCAACCATCAAATCTTCCAAGGTTGTTGGATATTCAGGATTTGCAAATTTGTTATCTACATCTGGACGAACGATCATGCATCCATAATAGGCAGCAACTCGTAAGCCTTTTAGTGGTTTTACAACCTGTTCCTTAATCTTCTCAAGCCCAATATCATTGAAAATGACATCTAAAACATGTCGAACATCTACACTTCCTGGAGTGTAATTTAACCCACCGGCTGATAGGGCATCATTGATTCGATTTTTAAACTCAACATCCTCACGCATGTAATGATCAGTTTTATCAAGGTTTAGGTAACATGCACTGCACGCTGCCATAAGCGTATGGGTTCCATTAGACATCTCTTCTGCAATTGCTAGGTTTCTGGCTACTAAAGAATGTGCTGCTGTTCTATTAACTGCACAGTACTCTGTCGCTCCACAACAATTCCAATCTTCAACCTCAATTAATTCCATTCCCAATTTCTCTTCAATTGCCGTGATTGAATCCATATACGGGATTGCACTTCGCTGCATTGAACACCCAGGATAAAAGAGATATTTCATAACTCCTCCTCTAATACCTTCGCACGTGCTAAGATATCTTGTAATTGGCTGATGTTTTTGATCCTGTGTGGTGTCATATCCATGCGACCTTTCGTTAACATCCCGAAACCAAGCTCAACAACTCCCGGAATGCTGGTGGGCATGTGATACAGACTATGCCTTGTCGCAAGGCCAAATTCAAAACTTCTACCGAATCTTTCCACATAGCCAATAAAGGTTTCAGAAAAATCTCTTGCCGTATTGGCATATGATTTTCCCTTTGACACTGCTAAAGTTTTAATGGTGTACATGATGTCGGTGATTTTTACTTCTTGGGGACACCTCACAGTACAAAGATAACAGGATACACAAAACCAGGGTGTATTACTATCAAGGACGGCATCTTCCATGCCCGCTCGAAGCATAGCGAATAACTGTCTTGGGGTATGATCCATATCCTGTCCCGAAGGACAGGATCCGCCACATGTTCCACATTGAATGCACATCCCTAGCCGCGAATCTCCAGGAGTCAGTGTTTCAATCCAATTAGCAAGAGTTCGCCCTTTTAATTGATCAGACCAAGGCCATACTGTAAAAGAAACCTGTGTTGACGTTGTCAAATCGAACCTCCATCTTTTGTTTTATCAAAAATAAAAAAGGCTACCATAAATGGCGGC
>JARROY010000247.1:0-4112 GCA_037383445.1 Anaerolineales bacterium
GCTATCCAGGAGACCATACCAATGGCTACTTGTGTAATTGTGATGAAAACAGCGATCGGGATAAGCAGCTGCAAGCTCTTTCGATTAGGTATATATAACCGGATAATCAAGTACAGGCACATCGGAATAATGTACAGATCGTAAAAACGGAAGAAGGTCTGAGCAGGATCATTATTTAACAGCAAAATAGATATTATGCTCACAAAAATATATCCACCCATCGATATTTCGACCATATCCAACTTCGGCAATTTCCGTTTATTCGTTCCAAAGAGAGACGAAAGAAATAGAAATCCTAAAGAAAGTACAGGAAGAATTCGATGCACCAACCAATATACCTGTCGGCTGGCAGCAATCTGTGTGTGCAGCAAAAATGGCGTAAGCAGAAGCCAAATCAAGACTCCAACATAAGGGTTTTGATGCAAAATTAATAATGCTGGTATTATTGATAATAATACAGCCGCGTAAAGCCAATTGTCACCGACAATCTGGTATGCAATAACCAATCCCACCACCCCGGTAACGAGAAAAACAAGGACTGGTAAGACATATTTCCCATACGGGATTTTGGCGATTATTGGTTCTGGATTTACTTGAGTAATTAATTCTGTTTCTTTCATCACAACCTATGTTGGTTTAAAGCCAACTGCTTCTTTTTCACTCACTACTCTTTCTGAAGGCAAGTTTCGACCGACGCGATTGAGGACCGCCTCACGCCCAAGCCAGAGCACCATCCGGGCAAGATTAAAAGGAAGTTCATAAAATAAAAATCGAGCCCAATCAAGAATGGTGAATTTAATTTCCTCCAATTGATATCCATAATGTTTCATGGTTGTCTTTGAAAACATTTGGAGATATGCCACCTGGTATTTGTTCAGCACAGTTCGAAATTTCCCGATTGAACTTGTGGTAATCTTACCCGGTTTACGCTTTGTATAAGAGCTGTTCCCACCTTTTTCTCGGAAATCTGCTGCCCCATCCATGCTCAACATCTCATCTGCATACGGCTCATCAATAAATGTGCAAATTTCTCGGAGAGTTTTTTCAGGATCATCGGTGAGATCTTCATACCGGATGGTTTTGTAGTGATTTGGATACTTTTTTAAAAATCTTTCCGCCAGTGTAATTGTATTGATCCAGATTCCTGTTCCCGCCCCAATCCCGCCTCGGCTGACTTTCCACCGGGCAAGGGATGAGGAATAGCGATCTCTTGGGTCCCGGATCATATGAATGATTCGAGCATTTGGATAGGCTTGAATTATCTCATCGGTATATCGTTCGGTATTGAGGGATTTATCCCCCCACCTTGGTTTCCCTAATTGTTCAGCATAATGTTCTTCTAATAAGGAGAACAATCGACCGTAGGTGGTTTCTCCCTGCCAAAACTCTTCCCGGATTCGATCTGGATTTGGGTTTAGCTTCATCAAGCGTTTGTATCGCATCATCATCGTCAAACAACGCTCAAAATTATCCAGGTTGCTCAGATCGCCGTATTGATTGTAATAATGGGTCCACATATTCGTCCTGCGGGACATGGCAATATTTGGGTGAGAGGCTAGCAGCGCGAAAATCAGACTGGTACCGCTGCGTTCTGGTCCAGCAATAAATATTGGCCCTCGTTTTGTGCTGTCATTTACCATCATCTCTCTCACTTAACAAATACTTTTTGATTTTCAGAAACCCATTTGTGGATTGCTTCTATACCAGAAACCACATTAGTTTTTGGGGACCAGTTGAGTTTTTCTTTTGCTTTACGAATATCTGAAACATAAATCTTTTGGTCCCCAGGTCTCCAATCCGAATAATCAACTGGGATCTTCCTGCCTTGTAGTCGTTCCAACATCGGACCAAATTCGCTCCAAATTGAAAGTGTATTATCAGGTCCTCCACCAATATTGAACACATCACCAGCAACCTGATCAATATTTTTTATCGCTAAATCGTATGCATCCAAAAGATCATCGATGTATAACACATCGCGCACCTGCTTACCATTCCCATAGATCGTGATTGGTTTTCCACTAATGGTTGCAATGATGAACCATGCTATCCAACCTTGATCTTCCACTCCGAACTGACGTTCCCCGTAAATGCATGACTGCCGAAAAACAACGGTCGGGAGATCGTAAATCCTATGGTAATCCCTTACATATTGGTCACCAGCGCCCTTAGAACAGCCGTAGGGTGAATGAAAATCCAGTGGGAATGTCTCTGGCACACCATGGATATAATCTTCGTACCGGTAATTTCCATTATTTTGAACAACCTGAACGCCCTCCATGCCGCCGTAAACCTTGTTGGTGGATGCATACTGAACGATCGGTTTCCGTCCCGAACGTCGAGCAGCTTCTAGCACATTGAAAGTACCAAGCGCGTTGCAGTCAAAATCCTCACGTGGGTTTACAACTGAAGTCGTTACCGCCACCTGGGCTGCAAGGTGCACGATTACATCCGCGTTCTTGCTTGCATCAACCACATGTTCTGCATCACGAACATCTCCAACAACGAGTTTAAACGAATCCTTCCCATGGGTAGAATATAGCCACTCGAGATTTAACTCGTTGCCGGCTCGGGTAAGATTATCGTAAACGGTAACTGATTCACCCCTCTTTAATAAACGGTTCACATAATTTGATCCTATAAATCCGGCACCACCGGTAATAAAATAATTTTTAGACATGATATTTCTCCTTTATCAATGAAGTTACTATGAGCTTTTAAACTGATTCAATGATTTCCTCAAGATTACTCCCGCTGAATATCCCGGGTAATCTAGACCGACAAATTTAATTCTTTCGATGAATGAACGTTGGATTTTATCAACCTCATAACCAAAGTGCTGCATTTCCAATTTTGCATGTGAGAAAATAAAGGCACGGTCATTGTTGGAAAGCTGGTAGGAATTAGAAGTCTCCTTTTTTTCAAGTTGGCGGAAATGGTTTGACGAATCTTTGTGTTCTACCAACCCCATCTCTTCAAGTCCTTCCATCTTAATCATCTCAGGATGATATTCTTCCTCCAAAAAGTTACAGATGACCTGTAGCGTTCCATCCATATCCTTCAACAAATCTTCCCATTTTATAACTCTGTAATGGTTTGGATATTTCTCCAAATTTTGGAGGGCATATCTAGAAGATTCTCTCCATATATTGGTTTCCCAGCCAAGGGATAACTTCTTTCGAGATGTTGTTGAGAGACTTTCTTCTATCCGGTCAAGCGGATTTCGAATGACATGGATGATTTGTGCATTCGGCTCCTTTGCAAAGATCAGGTCAGCATCCTTCTCAACCATTCCTATCTGAATTCCCCAGCGGTTTTTACCTAACGTTTCCGCATAATGTATGTGAAAAAGAGAAAATAACCGGGAATAACTGTTATCACCTTGCCCAAAATCCTTCCGGATGCGATCTGGATCAGGGTTCAGACTTTGGATATGCTTGTTTTTCAAGATATCGGATAAGCAACGGTCAAAGTTTTCTTTTACACTCAAATCGCCATATTTTTGATAATATTTCCTCCAAAGATAGGTTCTCCGGGTGATAACAATGTTCGGAAGTCTTGAAAGAAGTAAGCGGAGTTGTGTTTTCCCTGAATAGCTCACACCGCCAATGTAAATTGGTCGGTTAATCATCGTCCACCCTGAGCATCTTTTACAATCTGCCATCCAATCATTTTTAGGGTATTCGCAGGCCAAAAAAGAAGCGTATACTTTATTCTCTCTGTCCATTTAAACTTGGTCGGTATGAGAGGGTAATCCAACCATGTCATTTCTTCTTTACATAAATTTTGGATGAATTCAATCTGGTCAAATGATAAATATTTTTGAAATTTTCCAATATAATCAGTCGAAAGTGGGCTGATTTTTGGCATTTTATCAATACTGCCTTTATTCATAAAACGAGGGATATCTTTCAATTCAATCATAGCCGGTTCATACTTTACCCCTAAAAAACTGCAAATCTCTTTCATTGTTGATTGGGGCTGAGTAACCATGGTCTCATAACGAATAACTTTATACTGGTCTGGGTATTTTGCCTGGTATTTTTTCCCTAATGCCGCAGAAGATAGCCACCTAGATGTTGCCACCCCAATCCCGTGTTTTTTTACCGATT
>JARROY010000248.1:0-5006 GCA_037383445.1 Anaerolineales bacterium
GTTGATGGCACCTTTAGGTGCGGGACACTGCGTCTGTAACTGCTAGCAACAAACCCTGCCACGTCCGAGAGCACTCCTCCACCGATCATAATAATTGGCTCGTCTCTTCGATGGATCGGAAAAGAATCCAGTTCACGCACAATGGAGAGATAGCTGTCGATTGTTTTGTAATCTTCCCCGCTGTGAAATGGCACAATTTTTGCTTGCACACCATGGTATTTGAAATAATTTCGAATATCCTTGGAATAATATTTCTCGACGTTGCTGTCTATAACGACAAACCGGCGAGAATTTTTCGCTGCACCTGGATACAAAAGATCAATATTTTCTGTTTTGAACAAATTGGGAGAATTTAAAATCTCATATTCAATGGTGCGTTGGTACGACACGCTCCATGGTTTCGATTCGTTGGTCATATCACCTGCCGCCAGTGTGGTTTTGCCTCTAATACCCTTCCAGCTAAATTTTGTGCCATCTCCAGGCTGTGATTCTTATAATTGCCACATTGCTGAATATTTGCATACGGTACTTCACTGGCCTTCAAAATATCTCTCAAGATTTTTTCATAAACGCCACAAATTTTTTCAGCGTCTCCTTCATTAAACAAGATCAGATAAAAACCTGTTTGACAACCCATTAACCCAATCGAAATGAAGTTTTCAGGCAAATATTTTTGGAAACCCTCGAGCAGGAAATGCTCAAAAGAGTGCATTTCTGTTGAGGATAAAAAAGTTTTATTGGGTTCATTGATTCGCAGGTCAACTGCATATACCACGTCCCCGGTAGGTCCAACTGTAAGTGACCGTAGTTTAACATGCGGTGCTTTGAGCAGCCTGTGGTCGAGTTCACCGACAGTTTCTGGCACCCAACCCAGGTGTTCAACGTTAACCATAAATTGATCTCCTTTCGTATCAACGCCTCAGAAATTAGACAAATTGAGACAAATGTCTGAAACTGTCATTAAGGGCTTTCTCCCAAGATTCAACATGATGGTATAACTCCACAGAGGCATAACCCGAATAACCAGCCTCGGTTAATGCATTAAAACTGGCAGAAATATCCAGGGTACCTTCCCCTGGAATTTCGTGGAAATGCACAATACCCGTCAAAGTATTTGCTACCATTTTATCCATGAAGGGTCGACCATTATTGTCTTTAGTTCCTCTCAAAAAAGCAATGATGGGTTTTGCCCTTTCCAAAACATCAAAAGTCAAAGCTGGAACTGAAATCAAGTAAGTGAATATTTCATCTTCAAATCTCGTTACACCAGCATATAGGTTGTTGTAATCCACATACTTAAGTTCTTTTTGAATGTCAACTTGATCCAAAATTGCCTCAATTTGCCCTTTTTGCCGGGAAGAAATCGGATCATCGTAGAAAACCATCGGATGCTCGCGATCAACCAATAAATAATCGGCTGTTTCCGGGAAGTAAATAAGATAGTTGGCAAAATCTAAATCTAGGGATAAATTATCCGACATTTTGATTATTTTTAAGTTGTAACCTTCTTGTGCGTCGGATACATGCAGAAATCGCGTATAGGGAGCTGCGATACCCAAAGCCGAAATATAATCCTTTTCAGAACAATACATGTGGCACATATCCAGGTGAAGCCGGAAGCGAGGAGAATCGACCTCATCTACCAAGCTCATTCCTTGCTCAACAGTTTCAATGAACATACCTGGTTCAGGCTCAATTAAAAGGGTAATATCTTCATCATCCCGAATCTCCCGCAAACATCGATGGATACTGTCGATCAGCAGTTCGCGCGGATCCACTGAAGGGTTGATCACATGCTCGTTCCGGATGAAACCACTACCAAAGGTGACCAGTGGCACATCCAGTTTCCGGGCCACATCAATCCCACGTTTAACCAAATTGATCCGGCGTTTTCTCCCTGCTGTATCTGGGCTCATTAAAGAAGGTTCATGTGGTCTTGAGGGTGTGAAAAAATGGGAGGCTGTGGCAACACAAGCAGCCTTCATCCTGGTATTTTGGAGTTTATGCTTGACATTTTGAATGTCATCATCGGTAATGTTAAAAGGATTGAACTGGTCGCGGTGAAATGCAAGTTCGATTCCTGGGTAGCCAGCTTTGTCCACGACATCAATTGACTCTAAAAAGCTTAAATTGGTCAGTCCAAAGGTGCTGTAACTAAGTTTAATCATACTTACTGCTCCAAAAAATTTAAACCAAATGCTTGAGCGGTCTGGTGATAAATGATATGGTGACTATTATAAACGAATTGTGCTCTCATTAAAGTAGAATCCCTTCAGAAGAAAGATTATAAATCTCTTATTCCCGATTATTTGATAATGAAGGGACTTAATGCAAGATAACAATATAGTTTTAAATATATTCGAACTGTGATCCAATAATTCAAGGTTGTCTTATTGCTGTCTTAAATTTCTGTTTTCCCACTTCTAAAAATTGTTGGTTCTATTCACCTCAGCAAAATGACTCATTTCTTTGATTGAACTTGAAAGAGAGTGATCTGTATTCCCTCTGGTGACCTAAGACGAACATTAAGGTCATTCCAAGGGGTCAGTACTGGTTCATGAACAAGGGTCGCACCATATTTTAATGCGCGTTCGAGGGCAGCATGGATATCCTCAACCTCGAAAGCAAAACGAATTTGTCCACTTACTTTTTGACCGACTTCAATTTGATCAACCGAATCCGCATAGGATGGATCAAATATTTCTAGTACTGCACGACCAGCCAAAAACATTTGTCCATGCCCATTATCTGTCCAAAGGTCGCCTGGATCTAAGCCCAACCCATCGCGATAAAAGGAAACCGCTTGATCAAAATCTTCTGTAGTCAGAGCAACCCTAAATTCATGTACTCCCATCATAACATCCTCCTTTCAAAAATCTTTTGAATAGAGAAAAATAGTATATCAGACAGGACTGGCTGTGGAACTTACCATTTTATATTCCCATGCCAAATTAAAGTGACAATATCATTTTATTTTATAACTATCCCGATCTTATATGAAAATTGATCTTATCATCGGAAGTTTGATTTTAACCAAATTACCGCCAACAGTATCTGTTTGCGGTTATTTTTAGTAGCGGGTAGCGGATCTGTTCCGAACCACTTTCATTCCTATTTCTAGGGGAAAATAAGTCACAGAAGTGCTACATTTTCAAGAATCTTAGTCGGAAGTTCAGAAATCGTCGAGGAACGTTGGCGTTTCCTAATATCAAATAAATTTCTCAAATTCCAAATTTTGCATCAATTGGGAATGAATCGCGTAACTAGATTTTAGAAACCAGGGATCGAAAAACTTGTTGTTGTGAGGTGAGGCGGTTAAATATTGCTGCCAATTTCAACAAAAAAGAGACATTCAGATAACAGCAGCCTCTATTCTTACACGAATCTAACATACTAATTAACAATGGATGATATAATTATGATAAGAAAAGTCTAATTAAGACTGATGACACATCTAGCTGCCAGGGGGTGATTTTCATGGTAATCCACGAAAACACGTATTCAACCAATCGTGGTGGGAATCTATTATCAAGGATATGTTATTTGAAAACCATTAGATAATAACCGATTCATCTTTAATATTAAGGAGAACAATTATGACAACGATGATAATTCAACATCAGGTAAAAGACTACGCAGTGTGGAAGAAAGTATTTGATTCCGCATACGATTTACGCACCTCCAACGGCGAACTTGACAGCCAGATTTACCGCGATACAAACAACCCCAACAGCTTAACAGTATTAAATACTTGGAACTCGCTAGAAAATGCTCAGAAATTCGCCCATTCACCTGAAATGAAGGCTGCAATGGACGAAGCAGGCGTGGAAGGTAAACCCACTATCCACTTCCTGAATAAAATATAAGCACCAATTTATTTGGACTTGATTAAATCTACCTCCAATATTATTGGGGGTAGATTCATTTCGGGCCTATCTGCTGAAAGCCCCAGAAACCTATGACCGGTGGTCTAGTCCTGCCTGAAATCCTTCTGAGTGTAGGTAATTTTGAATATCAAAGAATATTTTGCTGTATATGGAAATTACTAATGCTTCAAACCACGATCACTCTCCCTCATTTCTAATCTCCGGATTCGACAAGCTGGTCTTTCATTAAGCTATTATCTTAGCCAGAAAGATCACGAGCATATCTTACTTGAAAAAACTTCTTGCACAATCTCAAATTGGCGCACTCGCTGGGATTCATTCACCATTGTATTGCCAAACTGGACTCTCAAAATCCCAGATCAATATTATGACGGAGATAATCCCGATGGATTCATTGATAAAAACGAACTCATTGATCGCTTCGAGAAGTTTACTCAATCCTTTAAACCGAAAATACACTTTAATACACAAGTGACTTCGCTAGACAAAAATGGTAAAAACGATCACTTTATCTTGCAAACCAACAATGGCGAGATCCATGCTAAGAATGTTGTTGCTGCGGTTGGCACCTTCCAGATAGCCCATATTCCAGACATCGCCAAGGGACTTTCTCCTAAATACACCCAACTTCACACGGACCTGTATCGCAACCCAAAAGACTTGCCCCCCGGCGGAGTTCTCGTCGTGGGTGCTGGTCAGTCTGGGGCACAAATTGCAGAGGAACTCAATGATGCCGGACGAAAGGTATATTTATCTACAGGTAAGACCAAACGTTTTCCACGAAGCTACCGTGGCAAAGACGGTGTTTGGTGGTTCAATGAAATGGGTTTTATGGACCAAACAGTAGGAGATCTAGAAAATTCAAGGATGCGCTTTGCTGCAAACCCCTTACTTTCTGGGAAGAATGGCGGCCATGATCTTGACCTACATAATTTTGCGAAAGATGGCATACAGCTTCTCGGGCGCGTCGTTGCCTGCAACGGGGAAATTGTTCAGATAGGCTCAGATCTCTATGACAATCTTTCCTTTCAGGATAAATTTGTTGCCCAATTTAAGCAAAGCATTGACGAATATATTGAAGAAAAAGGAATGGAGCTAATTCCAAAGCAGGTAACGCCA
>JARROY010000249.1:0-5383 GCA_037383445.1 Anaerolineales bacterium
GAACATGTAGGAATTACTTTCTTCCATGAAGACAAAATCCATCAGAGCCGGGGAGTAAACGGCAGCACCGGCACACGGACCCAGAATGGCAGCGATCTGAGGAATTATTCCTGATGCCTGGACGTTCCGGGTAAACATTTCACCACATGCCGCCAAGGAATCAACCCCCTCTTGAATCCGCGCGCCACCCGAATCATTTAACCCGATGACTGGGGCTCCATTTTGATATGCCTGCTCGATTAAACGGGAGATTTTTAGACCATGGCTTTCTCCCAAGGATCCTCCCAAAATTGTGAAGTCTTGAGCATAAACATACACCAATCGGTCATCAATTTTTCCCCAGCCAGTGACCACCCCATCGGTGAAATTTTCAGGGGCAGATCCATTGACCTTTACCACCCCATTGCGAGGTGTTACAAACATATCGGTCTCGACAAAGGATTCAGGATCTAGGAGCAGTTCCAAGCGCTCGCGCGCGGTCATCTTCCCTTTGGCATGCTGCGCTTGAACCCGCTTTTCTCCGCCGCCTTGTCTTGCAAAGCTTCGTAATTGGTCTAAATCTAATCTTTCTTTCATAGTTTTATCACGGTGATAAACATCAGGGGGTCAAAACCCCAATCCTACGGATGAGTTACGCAAGATACCATAAATCAGCTCTCAACCAGTTGCCAATCAAAATATTTATCAGGGCGAGAATTATGATAACCTTGATAGTTTTTCTAATGAATGGTAATATCTTCCTATTAAGTGGCAAAAAACCTCATGATGATGCGCAACTTATTACGTCTGGTGGGGTTTCCCCTTCTTGTAAGGGGCTGCGCGAACTTTGATAATCCGGCAGTAAATGATTTAACCGGGATAACTTCCTCACTTTTGCGATAATCTTATCTCATCGTTATTCACTGCGCCACAATTCGTGCAGCGCTTTGGTATTCATTTTTTAAATTTTCAACTTTCCTCCAGGAGTAAATCGTAGGAGGTTCATTTATGAACAAAAAGCAGATCGCTGTAGCTGTAGTTGGTATTGGCTCCATTATGCCCGATGCAAATGATGCTGACCAATTCTGGCAAAACATTTTAAATAAACGATACTCAATTAAAGATGTGCCGACTCAGCGTTGGCAGTCTGAATTATTCTATCACCCAGATCCGAGTGTGCCCGATAAGACATACAGCAAAATTGGGTCATGGGTTACAGATTTTCCATTTACACCGCTGGACTGGGGTATTTTAATTCCGCCGCGAGTTTTAGACAACATGGATGACAGCCAAAAGTGGGCCATTGCTGCCAGCCGACAAGCACTCCTCGATTACGGGTATCCTGAACGACCTTTGGATCATCAGCGGGTTGCCGTCATTCTCGGTAATGCGATGGCGGGTGAACATCATTACATGACCAACCTGCGGGTTCATGCACCCGAATTTGAGAAGGCTCTCTCAGAACTGCAGGCATTCTACTGATGCAGCATGCGCATCTTCCCTTGCTGCCCTTCAATCGGCAATTGATGGACTTGCTTCATACCAATATGATGCCGTATTAACCGGCGGGGTAGACCGCAATATGGGACCCGGCTCATATGTCAAATTCAGCAAGGTCGGCGCTCTCAGCCCTGATGGTTCTCGACCGTATGCTGCTGGTGCAAATGGGTTTGTAATGGGCGAAGGAGCGGCAATATTCCTCCTAAAACGCCTCGAAGATGCAGAAAAGGACGGGGATAGAATTTATGCCGTTGTGAAGGGCGTGGGCAGCAGCAGTGATGGGAAAGGCAAAGGTATCACAGCCCCCAATCCTAACGGCCAAATATTGGCCATCCGGCGCGCCTGGGAGAATGCTGGGGTTAATTTGTCTAGTGTCGGTCTCATCGAAGGCCACGGTACTTCCACGCGGGTCGGAGATCGGGTAGAAACCCAAAGCTTAGCCAGTGTGTTTGGATCTGTTGGTCTGCCGATTCAATCCGTCGGACTTGGCTCGGTAAAATCGAATATCGGTCACCTTAAAAGCGCTGCTGGTGCTGCTGGGCTGCTCAAGGTGTTTTATGCCCTGGACAAGAAAATTCTTCCGCCCTCTGCCAATTTTAACGAACCCAACCCAGAAATCCCATTTAAAGAATTACCCTTCTTCGTGGTCACTGAGCCGCAGCCCTGGGAAAGACCTGAGGGCGAAATCCGTCGAGCAGGGGTTAGCTCTTTCGGATTTGGCGGCACGAATTTCCACGTCGTGGTTGAAGAATATATCCCTGGGATGACGGTTGATGAGAAACACACGACAGCCATCTCTACTCATAAAACGGAACAAATTCCATCAAAACTCCCCGAGGAGGCAGTCTTGACAACAGCCGAACCACATAAACAATCGAAACAATTGGTCTTTCTTGGGGCAGATACAGCAGGCGAGCTTCATGCTCAATTAACCAAGATTTTAGAGAACGTAAATTCTGACATTCTTCCTGACAGTTCGAAACCTTCCAAATCTGATTTGCAGCAGAAAGAACGTCTGGTCATTAGCTACTATACAAAAGAAGAACTGATCAAAAAAGGGGAAAAAGCGTTGAAGGGGCTTTCTACAGATCAAGATACCCCGTGGCCAGCTTACGCTACTCAGGGGATATATCGCGGGTCGGGTCCGGCAGGGAAAGTGGCTTTCTTGTTCCCTGGACAGGGTTCCCAATACACCAACATGCTGCGTGACCTGATTGATGATTTCCCGATTATCCGAGAAACCTACCAGGAAGCGGACGAAATCATGGCTCCCCACCTGGGAAAACCGCTCACAGATTATATTTTCATCGATAGTGATGACGAAGAGAGTATCGCCAAAGCCGAAGAAGCACTGAAGGACACAACCATCACCCAACCGGCTGTCCTTACGGCCAATATTGCGATTATGCGTTTATTGGGAAGCCACCATATTCATCCTGATATGCTCATCGGGCACAGCCTAGGAGAATACGGTGCCCTGGTAGCCGCATCTTCACTTTCCTTCAAAGATGCTTTGGAAATCGTCAGTGCCCGGGGTCATGCTATGTCAGCCCTGGAAGTTGAGGATAACGGGTGTATGGCCGCAGTTCTCGCCCCGATTGAGGAGGTAGAGAAGATCATTTCCCAGATCGATGAGTATGTTGTTTTAGCAAACGTCAACAGCCCTGTACAGTCAGTCATCGGTGGAGAAACGATTGCCGTTGATAAAGCAATTGCGCTCTTCCAGGCCGCGGGGCTGCAAGCAGTCAAAATTCCTGTGTCGCATGCTTTCCATACGCGCATCGTTGCCCCCGCTTCCGATGTCCTGCGTAAAATGATCGAGCGCACAAATATCCAACCTCCGCAAATTCCAATTGCCGCCAATGTAACCGGTGAAACATATCCACAAGATATTCCCACCATCGTAAATATGCTGTCGGATCATATTTCTTCTCCGGTGCAATTTGTAAAAGGTATTCAGACTTTATACCAATCTGGCGCCAGAATATTTGTTGAGGTAGGCCCCAAACGGGTTTTAAATTCCTTAGCAAAAGATACCTTGAAAGAATATGAGGATGTCACGATTGTTGCCACAAACCATCCCAGAAAGGGCGGCATCGAGAGCATCTACGAGGCCTTGTGCCAGTTATACGCATTGGGATTGGGTTATGAGTTAGACAAAACAGCATCCCAAGCCGCCGAGAAAACTGATGAGATTCAAAAGGTCAATACCCTTCCTAATGCCAGACCTAACGATTTGACCAATCCTCAACCGATTAACGGATCGGTAGTTATCTCGGGCGCGGGTCTGGGATTACCCGGTCGAGGAAAACATGTCTTCAGTGACGATAACATCGAGTTGATTCTTAACGGCAACAGCTTCATTGAGCCCCTCCCAGAAACAACCCGCCAAGATATGTTGGATAAGCGCGTTACCCGCCTCGAGAAAAGTGATGCCGGTGCCCGAATGATTTTATTGGATGATCTTGACCAAACTGTTAAATTGGCTGGCCAGCACGGCACATTCGATCTAGCTGAGGAATTTGGGATTCCCGCAGACCGTGTGGCCGCACTGGATGCGACGACAAAACTAGCGATTGCAGCAGGGATCGAAGCCTTAAGGGACGCTGGCATCCCGCTAGTAATGAGGTACAAGAAGACCAGTACAGGAAGCTACCTGCCAAATCGTTGGATGCTTCCAGAAGCACTGGCAGATGAAACCGGGGTTATCTTTTGCTCTGCCTTCCCCGGATTGGAAGAACTCTCCAAAGAAGCAGATCGCTATTACGAACATCAAAGGTTATCCACTCAAATACAAGAGCTCCTATCCATTCAGGAACTCGCTCAGCCGAACGATGAACTGATCCAGTCCGCTTTATCCAAACGAATTGCAGAATTGCAGAAGCAATTAGATGAGCTGGACTATCACTTCGACAGAAAATTCATCTTCCGCGTGCTCACCATGGGTCATTCACAATTTGCTGAATATATCGGCGCAAGGGGTCCCAATACAGCTGTTAATGCTGCCTGCGCGACGACGACCCACGCATTGTCGATTGCAGATGATTGGATCCGGAATGGCCGATGCCGCAGAGTAGTGATTGTCGCTGGGGATGATGTTACGGGTGGCAACCTTGTTTCATGGGTGGGCACCGGACTATTGGCCAGCGGCGCAACCACTACAGACGGCAACCTGCGCACTGCAGCTTTACCATTTGATCGCAGAAGAAACGGAATGATCATGGGTATGGGTGCTGCCGGTCTCGTGGTTGAATCTGAAGACGCCGTACAAGAACGCGGTATGCGTGGTATCTGTGAAATCCTGGCTACAAATACAGCAAACAGTGCGTTTCATGGCACCAGACTGGATGTCAAACATGTCTGCCAGTTATTGCAGCGGTTGGTCGATGCTGCTGAACGCCGCTTTGGAATTCAAAGAGACGAGTTTGCAAGCAAGACGATGTTCATGTCGCATGAAACTTATACACCTGCACGAGGGGGCAGCGCGGCCGCAGAAATCAAAGCGCTTCGCAGCACCTTCGGTGACCACGCCAACGAACTGTTGATTGCCAATACAAAGGGATTTACCGGTCATACTATGGCCGTTGGTATCGAAGATATTGTTTCTGTTAAAGCCCTCGAAACTGGTCAGGTTCCACCGATCGCCAACCTGGATGAGAATTTTGAACCAGATCCTGAACTAGGAGATTTGAATCTATCCCGCGGTGGACAACACCCGATCGATTTTGCTTTGAGATTAGGGGCTGGTTTTGGATCGCAAATTGCAATGGCTCTTCTTCGCCGAATCCCCGGAGATGCCGAGAGAATTCGCCAACCACAATATCAAAAATGGCTTTCCGCCACTGCAGGGTATCCAGATCCTTAAACAGAGGTGGTTCAACGCACCTTACGAATCAACGACCCG
>JARROY010000250.1:0-4070 GCA_037383445.1 Anaerolineales bacterium
CCTACCAGGAGCAAGGCCAAGCAGGAATGATGAGATTGCTCGTCTCGTTTGAATTCCGGGTGGGCTGCACGAGGGTTTGGGCAACTAAACCCCAAGACAGATGATCGCTCACGCCTATTACTGGCTGGACAGAATGCGGCTTATAGACTAACCTGGGGTTCAATTTTTACTCGACTTCTTTTCAGATATCTGGTAGAATTTACGCCGGTTTGGTGCGTTGTACCCTTCGCCCAAATACATTAGATGAAGAAAGGGCTTGAAAAATGAAAGTATTACTACTTGAAGACGTCTATAATCTCGGTCGTGCAGGAGAAATTAAAAAAGTGGCCAACGGTTATGGACGAAATTATTTAATCCCTCAAGGATTGGCGGTATTGGCAACGCCTGGAGCTCTAGCTCAGGCACACCATATTCAGGAGGAAGCAGATTTACGCCGAAGTATACTCAACAAAGAAATGTCTGTTGTAGCCGATAAATTGGAAGGCGTTAGATTAGAATTTCCAGCAAGAGCCGGCGAGACCGGAAAACTTTATGGGTCAATTACCACCCAAATGATTTCCGATGGTCTCACTGAAAGACTTGGCGTTGAAATTAACAAACGCCAGATTGATTCCCAACCACTGCGTTTGCTTGGTATGCACAAAGTGAAAGTTCGGCTGACGATTGACCTGATCCCGGAATTTGATGTAGTAGTTTATCGCGAAGGTGAATCACCCGAGAACTATCTAGTTGATGCTGAAATGCTTATGACTGAAGAGGTTGAAGTCAGCCCTGAAGAGGTCAGCACTGAAATAGAGGAAGAGGTTACTATAATTGAATCGGACGAATCCCTCTCTCAAGTAACTGATGAAAACGCAGATCTAGAGGAAGCGGAAGAACCGGCTGAGTAAATTAATTATACTCATCCACCGAGCTAAAGACTTGCCCTCAATAAACCATTCAAAGGGGCAAGTCTTTATTGCTATAAAAGGTCATGGAAGACACAACCGGAAGTAAACTTCGACACGCCAGAAAAGAGAAGGAACTATCCTTAGAACACATCTCTAAGGAACTTCATATTCGCGTTCATTATCTAAAGGCAATAGAAGAAGATGCCTTAGAGAAAATTCCTTCCAAAGTTCAAGCAAATGGTTTTTTGCGATCTTATTCGAAGTATCTAGGGCTGTCCCCGAAAGATTTTCCTGAAGTCAATATTTCTTCCATTGACCAAATTCCCACAATTGATAAAATTAAACAATTAAATATTGAACGCACCACGAAAGAAGACCCGCGATCTGCCTCTGTTTTATTTACCACTATAGGGAAAAAATTAGAAGCTCGACGAGAAATGCTAGGTCTTTCAAAGGAAGATGTTGAAGCACACACTCATATTCCCTCCCATTATGTCGGTTATATAGAAGATGGACAATTTTATCAGTTCCCATCCCCGGCACAAGCAAGAGGAATGCTGACGAATTATGTATCTTTCCTTGATATTCCTCAAGATGAAATAATGCTCCAATATGCCGAAGCCCTACAATCAGAATTGTCAACTAGACAAGCGGTTCAAGAAACAGATCAAACAAAACCTAAAAGTTCCAGCAAAAAAGCAGTTTTTCCCAAATTACCTCAATGGATACGCTCTTTATTTTCACCAGATTTGATTTTAGTTAGTACCCTAGGAATTTTGGTTATTGCCATCACGATTTGGGGAATTGGGCGAGTAACCAGAGCTCAATCAGAATTATCTCCTCCCCCAACCGCACCTTCTTTGGTTGAAGCCCTTTTACCTTCCCCGACAACAATAATTCCTTCACCTACATCCACTCAATCTTCTGGAAATACCAGCGGCGTGATAATAAATGATACCGATTTGCAGGAAAATACTCCTATCCCCACAGTACAAGTGGCAGAGTCATTTTCGGTTCAATTATTATTAATCGTTCGCCAAAGGGCTTACTTAAAAGTTACAGTAGATGGTACGACCGCGTTTGATGGACGCGTTCTTCCTAATGAGAGTCTCACGTTCTCAGGTCAGGATTCCATCGAGTTGCTTACTGGTAACGCTGCAGCCCTTCAAGTTATTTATAATGATCAAGATTTAGGGATATTAGGAATTTTTGGTGAAGTTACTAAAATGATCTATACGCGTGAAGGGGTGGTGAAGCCCACTTCTGTGCCAACCCCCACACTATCACAGGAGGAAATTCAAACA
This sequence comes from Anaerolineales bacterium, assembly GCA_037383445.1. Taxonomy (GTDB): domain Bacteria; phylum Chloroflexota; class Anaerolineae; order Anaerolineales; family UBA11579; genus UBA11579. The sequence continues at coordinate 2,195 of JARROY010000250.1, forward strand.
CCTACTCCAAGTTCAACACCCGAGGAAGGACCGATACTACCCCCATCAGAACCTACTCCTATACCTTAAAAACTAATGTTATCATAATCAGTTAACTAGGATTTTTTTATTACAGGATTCATTATATGATTTCAAAAAACTTTCATCTTATCTCTCTTGGCTGTGCCAAAAATACTGTTGATTCAGAATCAATTGGTCAATTATTGGTAACTGATGGCTATACCCACACGATTGACCCTGACAAAGCTCAAATCCTTATTGTCAATACCTGTGGTTTCATTGGTCCAGCAAAAGAGGAATCCTATAACACACTTAAACAGCTTGCTGTCCATAAAAAAGAAGGACAGCTCCTAATTGCTGCTGGTTGTCTAACACAAAGGTATGGTGAAGAAGTAGTTAAACAAGTTCCCGAAATCGATGGCGTTCTCGGTACAAGAAGATGGATGGATATCCTGAGTTTAATCGATCAGTTACGGAATTCTAAACACCCTCAGCCAATTTACCATTTACCTTCAGATGCAATTACTGTTGGCAAGGATGAGGGCAATGTTCTTAGAGTATCTATCGATGGACCAAGTGCATACATAAAGATTGCAGATGGCTGCAGAAGACCTTGCGCCTTTTGTGCTATACCTCTGATTAAAGGCACTTTAATAAGCCGCCCCCCAAGCGCAATCTTAAACGAGGCAGTAAATTTACAATCACGTGGAATAAGAGAAATCATCCTTATCGCACAAGACACCACAGATTATGGACACGATTTGGGCATAAAAAACGGTCTAGCCAGTTTACTAAAAGAACTTAACAAATCTGCCCCCAATATTGACTGGATCCGAATTATGTATGCCTATCCGGGCTATGTTACAGACGAATTGATCGACACCATGGCTAATACTCCTCAGGTTTTGTCATACCTAGATATCCCACTTCAACACGGGCATCCCATGACTCTTCGCAGGATGCGCCGGCCAGCTAATATTGAGTGGGTATACAATACCATTCAGAAAATGCGAACAGCCATGCCGAATATTGCCATTCGTACCACGTTTATTGTTGGTTACCCAGGAGAAACAAAAGAAGAATTTCAAACCCTCCTTGATTTTGTCGAGGAAATGAAATTTGATCGGGTAGGTGCCTTCAAATTTTCTTTCGAACCGGGAACAACCAGCGAAGCTCTTGGAGACCCAATCCCAGAAGAAATAAAACTAGAACGCCTAGATCGCTTAATGACTTTGCAACAATCCATTTCCTTGCAGAAGAACCAATCCCTGATTGGTCAAACCATGGACGTGCTGATCGAAGGTCATGGGAAAACTGAAAATAATTCGGTTCCGATAGCAATTGGCAGAACATACCGTGACGCTCCCGAAATTGATGGTCTAGTCTTCGTTGAATCTCACCCGAAATCGCCTAAACTACCGAAAATTGGCGATATCGTTCCAGTTAAGATAACTGGTGCAATGACCTATGATCTCTCAGGAATTATTAACCAAGAAAAGTTAATTTCCCTATAACATAGACCTAATATCATCCAGTTTATTGATTCTCCCTAAAGTAGTCTTTATAATCAGTAATATGAAAAAAATTAGATGGGTCAGTTTCTTTGTATTTATTACTACTCTATTATTCACTTGGGGTTGTGCCCCAGCCAAAGAAGGATATTCCATCGAACAACTTCAAAAAACAGCTGAATATTCAATTTTAGAAACATATAATGCAAAACCCACTGAAACCATACCCCCCTTACCCACCAGACAAATTTCCAATACCCCAAATCCAAACGCAACCCATACACCCACATTAACGCTCACCCCAACTTCGGTTCCTACAAACACCCTATCTCTCCCATCGCCAACCTCTCCAGCCCAAGTTATTG
>JARROY010000251.1:0-4055 GCA_037383445.1 Anaerolineales bacterium
GGGATAAAGTCAAGATAATGGTTGGTGGTGCACCGGTAACAAAAGATTTTGCTGAAAAGATTGGTGCCGATGCCTATGCCTCGAACGCTGCAGCGGCGTCCGAGATGGCCACCAAATTTGTGACCTCGTAGCTTACCAGGAAAGGAAAAAAATAAATGAGAACCAACTATCGGGTAAACTCCGGCGTCCGGTTCCGAATGTTGAGTGACGACCAGCTCCAAGAATTGGCGGATGGCGTCTTTCACGTGTTGGAATATACTGGGTTGGATGTTTACCATGAAGAATCAAGGGAAATACTGAAGAAAGCAGGCGCCTGGGTAGATGGAATTCGAGTACGAATACCCCAATACCTGGTGAAAAAATCATTGGAGATGGCTCCTCGCAGTTTTACAGTGTTTGCGCGTGACGGTAACCCCAAAAACGATATCCATATCGGTCCTGGTCGCGCCCATTTTGGCCCCGGACCTACATGCCCAAACTTCATTGATGTAGAAACTCTGGAGCGGCGTCCTTATGTAAAGAGTGATGTTCCGTTTGTGGCCAAGATGGTGGATGCACTGCCAAATATCGACTTTTGTGAATCCTTGGGCACTGTCAACGATGTACACCACGAATTAGGCGCTACCTATGAATTTGCCGGCATGTTCCCCAATACAAGCAAACCGATTGTAGCCTGGTCGTATGATTATGCCGATTCTTTGGATATCCACAAAATTGCTGTGGCAGAAGCCGGTGGTCAGGAAGCATTTGAACGCCGCCCGAATTACATTCATTATTGTGAACCGCTTTCACCTCTTGTCAGCACTGAGGAAGCTCTCAATAAACTGGTCTTTGCAGCCCGGCATCGAGTGCCATTGATTTTTACCCCGTGCCCGATTGCTGGAGGAACCGCTCCGGTAACGGCTTCAGGAATCATAATCCAGGCTGCAGCTGAATCTTGGATGGGCTTGACAATTGCCCAAGCGATTCAACCTGGACTGCCGTATATTATGGGTGGGGTATTGTCTGTGATGGACATGAGCAATATGATCTTGTCCTACGGCGCCCCGGAACTTTCGTTGTTTATGGCTGGATTAACAGAACTTGCCCATTATGTTGGGTTGCCTTTGTGGCAAACCGGCGGATGCACAGATTCGAAGTGCTTGGATGAACAGGCGGTCATTGAGGGGTCACTCTCAGTCTTTTTCTCTGCCCTGACTGGTGGAGACCTGACACATGATGTCGGTTATACCGAGAGCGGCATGACCGGCTCCGTTTTCCAGCTGGCTATGATGGATGAATCGATCGGCTATTCGCGAAGGATCACTCGGGGAATTGAAGTGAATGAGGATACCTTGGCCGTGAATGTGATCAACGATGTTGGTCCCAACGGTCATTATTTAAGAGAACTGCATACCCGCCGTCATTACAAAACAGAGTTCTGGTATCCGAATCTGTGCGACCGCAGGAATTATGAGGAATGGAAGATGTTAGGCGAACTACCTATGCGGGACCGTGTGGTCAGCCGGGTACATGAGATTCTTGCTACCCACGAACCCTCTCCAATCAAACCCGAGACCGAAAAAGTGATCGAGGAAGTTTTGGCGGCCGCAGAAGACCGGGTTAAGGATAAATAGCAAGGAGAAGATGACAATGAGCGAAATTTTTGAACAACTTTCGACCAGTGTATTGGAAGGTGATGCTGAAAAGGCTGAATCTTTGGCCAAACAGGCTGTTGCGGATGGGATTTCCGCCAACGAAATCTTGAATAAAGGACTGGTTGTAGGCATGGCCGAAGTTGGTGAACGATTTAAGCGCGGCGATATGTTTGTGCCAGAAGTGTTGATGTCCGCTGAGGCTATGCATGCCGGGCAGGAGATCTTACGCCCTTTACTGGCAGAAAGCGAAAGCGATCGGGTCGGCAAGATATTGCTGGGTACGGTCAAAGGCGATTTGCACGATATTGGTAAAAATCTAGTCGGCATGATGTGTGAAGGTTCAGGCTTTGATGTGATTGACCTCGGTTTTAATGTAGACCCGGAAGTTTTTGTAGAAGCGATCAAAGAACACCAACCTGATATCGTTGGGATGTCCGCCATGCTGACGACTACGATGCGTGCAATGGGGTACACCATTAAGGCGATTGAGGAAGCAGGACTTCGGGATCGCGTTAAAGTGATCGTGGGCGGTGCGCCGGTGGATGAGGAGTTTTCTCAGAGGATTGGTGCAGACGGATACGGATCGAATGCTGTCTCTGGACCTGAACTAGCCAAAAATTTGCTGAGCCAAGCCTAAAAAGCCGTAAAGATTTTGGAACCTACCTATGCCAGACAATGAAAAGTTACCCGTAGTTGGGATCTCGTGTAAGGTTTTTGAAGGGTTGATCGACCAGTTTTTACCGCCTGAAATTGCGAGGCAGATCACCTTTTTGGATTACGGATTACACCGCGTCCCGACTAAACTCACATTTGCGGTACAAGACCGCATTGATGAGATTGAGACTCCCAGCCTGATTATTCTGGGGTACGGGTTATGTGGCAATGGGTTGGATGGGATAAAAGCGCGTCAACATACCCTGATTATCCCCCGTACAGACGATTGTATTGCCATCTTGTTGGGTTCTTACTCTCGTTACATTAAGGAGTTTTCCAGCGAGCCGGGAACCTACTACCTAACCAAAGGTTGGTTGGAATCTGGCAGTAATCCTTTGAAAGAGTATCATGAAATTAGTGAAAAATATGGTCCCGATGACGCTGAATGGATCATGGATACTCAATATCAAAATTACAAACGTCTAGCCTTTATTGCTCATCAAGAAGCAGATTTGTTTCAATACCGCCCAAGTGCGAAGGAAGTTGCTGCATACTGTGAGCGATGGGGAATGGTTTATGAAGAAATCCTTGGCTCTGATAAATATGTCCGGCGATTGGTTGAAGTCGCCTTAAATCTAGATAAACTCGACAGTGAATTTCTGGTGGTGCCTCCCGGAGGTACTCTAACCCAGGAAGCTTTCTTGCGCTGAGCGCAGGATACCTGTTGACCTGATGATTGCTACAGGAGATGATCTTATGCAAATAACACGAAACAATTACCTGGTAAATGCCACACCAACGTTCGAAGTTCTCTCAGAAGATGAGATTGAAGCGATCTATTTCTCTGCGCTGCGTGTGCTGTATGAAACCGGGATTCGAGTATATGAAAAAGAGGGTGTTAGCATCCTACATGACAGCGGCGCGATTGTTGAGGATGTAAAGGATGATAGTGCTTTGGTCAAGATTCCGCCGTGGATGATTGACAAAGCGCGGGCGACGCTCCCGCGCAAGGTGGATGTAATTGGCCCCAACCGAAAGTACAAGATGGAATTGTATAAAAATGCGATTTACTTTGGAGCTGGGTCAGATACTCCGTTCACCATTGATCCTTATACAAGCCAGCGCCGCCGAGCAACTTATGATGATGTGAAAAAGTTTGCCAAATTGGCTGAGGCGATGCCTAATATTGATTTCCATATGTCTTTGGGGATTGTGCAGGATGTAGCCGTAGGCACTTACGACCGCTGGCAGTATCTCGCCATGTTGGAAGGAACGAACAAACCGATCAATATTACTGCCGTAGATCTGGATGGGCTGAAAGACCAGTTGGAAATGGCACATATCAGGGTCGGCGGAGCGGATGAATGGAAAAAGGGTCCGATTTTCTCCCTCTACATTGAACCGGTTTCTCCGTTGAGTCATTCGGAAGAGGTGGTTCAAAAGCTGCTTTTTGCCACGGATAACTATATCCCGTTTGTCTATACTCCCTGCCCATTGGCTGGAGCAACTGCTCCGACCACACTGGCAGGCACGGCGGTCCAGGCCCTGACGGAATCCTTGTTTGGAATCGTGCTGAGCCAGCTACGCCGCCCGGGCGCCCCGTGGATCATCGGCGGTTTGATGTCCAATATGGACATGTTGACCACCGTGTACTGCTATGGATCCCCTGAGATGGCATTACTGAGTGCGGCGTATACCCAGATCACAAAATGGCTGGGAGTGCCGATGTATGAAACGGCTGGATGCTCGGATGCCAAATTGTTC
>JARROY010000252.1:0-4035 GCA_037383445.1 Anaerolineales bacterium
GCTGCAATCCAAGTTGAGGAGATTTTAACCAGCCATGTAGCAGAAGCCGTCCCGGAAGATATCCGGAAGGCTCTCCACGAATATGTGCTGACTGATGAGGCGAAAAGCGCAAAAAACTAATGTAACGTGGGATATAGTCGAGGATAAATATGAGTAAAAAACCTTTCTTTATGCTGGATTCCTGGAAATATTATCCTGAAAGACAAATCAAACCAAATCGGGATCATCAGTTAGGGTTTGATACCAGAGCACTGCATGCCGGATTTCACCCTCTGAAAAATGTTGAGCAGTTCCGAGCCTTTGTTCCGCCAATTGTGCAGTCGATGACCTACCCATACGAACAATTTGACCAGTTTCCGGATTATATTTATGGACGGAGTAAAACTCCAACTGTGAGCGTGTTAGAGGAACGGCTGGCAGCCCTAGAAGGTGGTGAAGGTGCTGTTTCTGCCGGTTCAGGATCCCAGGCTTTGTTCAGTTTAATATCTACTATTGCTCGACCAGGCGACAATGTGGTCACATCGCTAAATATCTTCGGGGAAGGTTATAAACAAGCTGCAGCAATTTTGCCAGAACGCTGTGGAGTTGAGAGCCATTTTGTTGCTGATCCCGCTAACCCCGACGACTGGGACCAGGCGATCGATGAAAACACTCGTTTGGTTTGGGTGGAAACACCGAGCAACCCAAGCTTATTTGTCACAGATATTGCGGCAGTGGCAGAAGTTGCCCATGCGCGAAAAGTTCCGTTGTTGGTGGACAATACCACCGCGACGGCTGCCCTCCAGAAACCTTTTGAATTGGGTGCCGATATTGTCTTGCTCTCAATCACCAAGTTTTTAAGCGGGAACGCCAGCGTGCTGGGGGGAGCGATTGTTGGACCGGAAAGCCTGGTAGAAGATATCCGCTGGAATACGACCGAATTTATCGGGGCGATTATGCAACCATTCGAAGCCTGGTTGACGCTGCAATATTTGGAGACTCTATCTCTTAGGATGGAAAGGCACAGCAGTAATGCATTGAAAGTGGCTGAGTTTTTAGCAGACCATCCCAAAGTTGTCCATGTTAACTATCCGGGATTGACCAATCATCCCCAATATAAGCTGGCTCAACGCCAGATGAAGGGCGGAAGTGGACTCCTTTCTTTTATCGTGCCTGGCGGTATGGTTGGAGCAGCAAAGGTGATGGATCATTTGGGACTGATCGTCCATGCGGTTACTTTCGGCACCAGCCGGACAATCTGTATGCACCCCGCCACAATTACCCATGAACATTTAACACATGAAGAACGTCAGGCCGCTGGGATTGACGATGGACTTATCCGGCTCTCGGTGGGGTTGGAAAATGTGGATGACTTGCTGGATGACCTAAGTAAAGCCCTGGATAGCTTATAAACGAAATTGCCTCTATTTGTTTAAGACAGGGAAAGGTTACTTATCTCCATAGATAACGATTCTCTCTCAATTTGATCTGTCAGGAAATAATATAATAATATCTGATTTGATTCCAAATCACGGCCCTGGGTGTAAAAATAGTATTCTAAAGTTACAGTTAACCTGGTAGATAATTTGGGTTGTTGACACCTGTTATTCTTCCTGATATATTAGAGATATATTATAAACGGTTGCATGGTAGTTTCACTATTCAGGATTATATTTTTCATTAACCAAATTAAAACTAAAAAATTTAATAGTATTGAGTATAGGTTTGTGATCAATGGATGAGGTTTTTTGAGGCGTTCGGTCGCACAATTGAGGAGATGTTTAGTGATTAATTCTGTTGATAAATTTCGTCACTGATCTTGATTGGCCTATTAGATCAAACCTTTTGAAATCATCCGAAAATCGAAAAAATTTTTAGACTAAGAGGAGAAATATGACAACTAACTTAAAAACCGTTCTGAGTTCAAAAACAAAATCTGTTGAAATCCAACGAGGAAAATCCACCGTAATTATCAGAGAGCGGATCAATCCAACAGGACGCAAACAGGTTTTGGCAGCTTTGCAAGAGGGCAATTTTGACATTGTCCGAAAAGATGCAGAACTGCAGGTAGCTGCTGGGGCAAAGGTGCTGGATGTGAACGCTGGAGTTCCGAGTGCAGATGAACCCGCATTACTTAAACAGGTACTGCAAATTGTCATGGAGACCACAGATGTTCCGTTGTGCATCGATACTGCTGACCCGCTTGCACTTGAAGCCGCGCTATCCATCTATGGTGGTAAAGCATTGGTCAATTCTGTGAATGGGGAAGAAAAATCTTTATCCAATGTTCTTCCTTTGGTAAAAGAGTATGGCGCAGCCGTGATTGGGTTATGCATGGATGACGATGGGATCCCAGAAACGGCGGAACAAAGGTTGGGGGTAGCTGCAAAAATCATTGAGCGTGCAGGAAAAATAGGAATCAGCCCTGAAAACGTGATCATCGATCCTTTAGCCCTCACCATGGGAGCGGACAGTAATGCGGGCAAAATTGCTCTCGATACTATTGAACTGGTCGTCGAAGAGTTTGGTGTGAACATCACAATGGGCGCCAGCAACATTTCATTTGGGATGCCGGATCGCAAATACATCAATTCAACGTTTGTCGCTCTGGCGATTTATGCGGGAATGACCTGCCCGATAACAAACCCCCTGGTAAGAGAGATCAGTACCGCTGTTTTGGCGACGGATTTGTCTTTGGGGCGTGATGAGTTCGGCATGAATTGGATTAAAGCGTATCGAAAAAGAAAAGCGGAAGATGAAAGTTAAGCAACCTTTAGGAGGTACAAGGGAACTAAATGAAACAAAATAATGGTGAAAATTCCCTGTCCAATCAACTTAGTCCAATCATGGCTATCGATGATAAATCTGACAACCTTACGGATGCTGACAAAGCCTATGCCTTAATCTTGGATAAGATCATTAAGGCAGAGATGGAACCCGGATCGCTGATCCAAGAGCCTGTCCTGATGGATGACCTGGGCCTGGGCCGGACACCCATCCGGGAAGCATTGAAACGTTTGCAGGTGGAGCATTTTGTCATGGTCAGCCCTCGAAGGGGGATGTTTGTAACGCCGATCGCCATTCGGGATATAAACTATATTTATGAGATCCGGATTGAATTGGAGATTTTGGTTATCCGGCTTGCAGTACAGCGGGCAACTCCCGAACAGGTAGATCGGCTTGAATCATTGGTAGATGAAGAAAACCTGAAGCATCTTGATTCACCTTATGCAATTATGGATCTGGACCGGGAGTTCCACTTTCTCATATACGAGGCCAGCCAAAATCACTTTTTACAGGCGGACCTGAAGCGTTACTACTATATGTCCCAGCGAATCTGGTATTACGGTCTTAGCACCATGAAACCAATTGAGATCGGAATTCGGGAGCATTCCGAAATTGTTGCCGCGATTAAAGCTGGCGATTCTCAGCGCGCATTGGATGCGATTCGTGAACATATTTATAATTTCCAAAAAAATATTAAGGAACATTTAGTCTAACTACCACAAGGAGTAAAGAAATGAGCGTATTGTCTAAAATTTCATCATGTGTCATTGAGGGAAACCTTAATGACATACAGGCTTTGACCAATCAAGCTCTCGAGGAAGGAATCTCGGCGAAGGAGATTTTGGATCAAGGCCTAATGCCCGGGATGGACCATGTCGGAGTGGAGTTCAAAGCCGGGAACATGTTCGTTCCGGAAGTTCTGCGGTCTGCTAAGACAATGAGCGGATCCATGGAAATCCTGAAACCGATTCTAACTGCGAGTGGGGTAAAAATGGTAGGTAAAGTTATCCTTGGGACAGTTAAGGGAGACTTGCATGACATCGGCAAGAACCTGGTTGGGATGATGTGCGAAGGGGCTGGATTTGAAGTTGTGGATTTGGGCAAAGATATTTCCCCCGAGGCTTTTGTTGAGGCTGTCAAGGAACACAATCCAGATATTGTTGGCATGTCAGCCTTGTTGACCACGACCATGCGCACAATGGAATCGACGATTAAGGCCCTCGAGGAGGCTGGTCTGAGGGATAAAGTCAAGATAATGGTTGGTGGTGC
>JARROY010000253.1:0-4021 GCA_037383445.1 Anaerolineales bacterium
CTCACCAATTCGATTGATGGTCCTTAGGTGCAGTTTGCCGATTATATGCTTTTGTTGTAAAGTGCCAAAAGGGAGAACTTGAATCTCCCTTTTGGCAAAAAAATCAGTTATAAACCAGCAGCATTCTTCAAGGCTTCAGCTCTATCAACCCTCTCCCATGGTAAATCAATGTCATCACGCCCAAAATGACCATACGCCGCAGTTTGCCGATAAATTGGACGCCTGAGATCTAAATCTCGTATGATCGCACCAGGTCGAAGGTCAAAAAATTCCTCTACCAACTCCACAATCTTGGCATCACTCACCTTTCCTGTATCAAAAGTCTCTACATTAATACTCAGAGGATGTGCAACACCGATGGCATATGCCACCTGGATTTCACAACGATCAGTCAATCCGGCCGCAACAACATTCTTCGCTGCCCAGCGTGCAGCATATGCTGCCGATCGATCCACCTTCGTAGGGTCTTTTCCGCTAAAAGCTCCACCACCATGACGCCCCATTCCGCCATACGTATCCACGATAATTTTTCTTCCTGTTAAACCAGCGTCCCCCATGGGTCCACCAATTACAAAACGCCCGGTTGGGTTTATAAAAATTTTTAAGTCCTTATCCACCATATCTTCCGGCAAAATCGGATTAATGATTGTCTCAATTACACCTTCTCTGAGATCACTTTGTGAAATATCTGGAGAATGTTGGGTGCTTACTAAAACTGTATCAATTCGTTTTGGTTTCCCGTACTCGTATTCCACTGTGACTTGGGCTTTTCCATCTGGGCGCAGCCAATCAAGCTCACCAGCTTTTCGAACTTCTGCCAATCTCCGAGTAAGTTTATGGGACAAATGAATTGGGAGAGGCATCAAAGCATCGGTTTCCCTACAAGCATATCCAAACATCATTCCCTGGTCACCTGCACCAATCAAAGATATTTCTTCCTCAGAAATATCTCCAGTTTTAGACTCTAAAGCCTTGTCTACACCAAGTGCGATATCTCCCGATTGTTCCGCAATAGCCACTTGAACTCCACAGGTAGACCCATCGAACCCATACTTGGCACGATCATAACCGATATCAATGACAACACCCCGAACCAGTTGATCATAATTTACCCTTGCCTGTGTAGTTATCTCTCCGAGGACAAGAACAAAGCCTGTCTTGACCGCAGTTTCACAAGCCACTCGAGAGAGGGGATCTTGTTCCAAGCAGGCGTCTAAAATCGCATCACTGATTTGATCACACATTTTGTCTGGGTGCCCTTCAGTTACAGATTCTGAGGTAAAAACCAGCTTGGGAGAATTCATAAAACTAGTATTCATAATGTTCCTCCAAAAAAATAGTTGCCCTTCAGCAAAAGAAAGGGCAACTGCAATTATTATGGCATACCCTCTCATCTTCCAGAACTCGTCTGCCGGAATTGGCACCTTCCACATTAATGTGACGGTTGCCGAGGTTTCATAGGGCCGGTCCCTCCACCTCTCTGGATAAGAGTGCTGATTGGGTTATTCAATTGGAATGATCTTACCAAAAACGCTAATTGCTGTCAATAACTCAATATTAATAATCAAATTACCACTTAAAAAATTATCATCTATAAAAAAACACCCAGCAAAGCCAGGTGTCTAGTTAATAATTTTGGGGTTTATTCCTGGAAAGTTAACCATAGCTTCCAAGCTTCCCAATTATCTAATTCTGGGAGTGGTTCGGATAATTCTGTCACAGTTTCTGGCTGTGGCTCTCCACTTGGAAGAAGGACAATCACAAAATCACCTTGCTTTTGCATCCGATTCTCTTGTCTTGCCCACTTTTCTACAATCCCATTGGACTCAGCATAAGCAATTTGTTTATCCAAGGCAGCTTCAATAGTTTTTAATTCATTGACCTTTGCCAGTTCAGTCTCCATTTCTCCCCTCAACTGAATCATGTGGACCATACGTGAATTCAAATCCATCACAAAGAGCATTAAAACCAGAAAACCAACCAAGACGATTATTCGATTAAACCAGGAACGGAAAACTTTCATAGATTCATCTTACTCCACTCTTCAAAGTTCAGCAAGTCCATTCTGCTATAATATTTGCAAGTAAGATGCCAAATAAAATTAATCAATATTAAAACAAAAAATGAGAGGCAAACCTCTCATTTATGTTCCTAAAACCATATCTTCAAGGCAAAAGCCCCTCATCATGTTTTTCCAAAGCCTTTCCTAAAGCATCATATACTTCTCCAAGAGATTTTACATCGTATTCAGTAAAATTAACATTTACCGGTTCACCTGCCGGAATTTCATTAATAGAATCTAGAATTTCTAATGCTGTTGCCTTCAGTTTGGATTTATTTCCACCAATACCCCAATCAGCAATCTTTATGGATTCCTCTATAGCCTGGGATCCCTCATCGTTGAGAATAAAACTGAATGAATGTTCTGGTCTCACAGTTACCAGCTGCTCCATTATATTTTGCGCAACCTCAACTATTTCTGGATTTATTTTAATTTCATCCTTTGCGGGCATAAATATTTCCTTTCAATATCATCAACTCGGTTCAATAACTGGAATGAATTCAAATTTTGTTACATCAACTAATCCGAGATCAGATATTCGCAATTCGGGAATGACAACCAACGCTAACAAACTTAATTGCATGTTTGGGTTATTTAATGTACAACCGCAGGTAACAAAACCCTCTAATACAGAGGCTGCTTTTTTAGCAACCGTCTCAGCTTTTTCATTTGACATTAACCCGGCGATAGGTAATTCTACCATACCCAATATTTGCCCTTCACTTACAACAACCTGTCCCCCATTAATCTCGGCAAGTTTATTGGCTGCTACCGCCATATCATCTTCATTTGTTCCAACAACGATCATGTGATGGCTATCATGGGCAACTGTCGTCGCCAACCCACAAGGTCTTTTAAAACCGAAGCCACTCACTAACCCTACCTGTACTTCACCAGTGCCTTTGTGGCGCTCAACCAAAGCTATTTTGGCAATGTCTTTTTCAATATTGACGGGGATTTCACCACCAACTGCTTGGACCTCCATACGTAAATGTTCGGTAGGTGCTTGATTTTCCACCACTCCGATCACATTAGCCATCACCATCCCATCAGGGACAAAAGAAGGAAGTTTAAAATCAACTGCTTCGATAGTCTTTCCCAGATGAATCGACTGAGTTGCCCAATCCGGGTAACTAAAAGAGTTCAAATCAATTAAAAGTTTCCCTTCCTCAGCAATTTTTTGGCCTTTAGCAAATACCACCTCCGCCTCAAAATTGGCAAGGTCTTTCACAAGTAAGATATCCGCATATCGCCCAGGCGCAATCATACCCATATCTTTATCCACGCCAAAATGTTCCGCCGTGTTGATGGTTGCCATTTGGAGCGCTTTTATTGGGGGTAAACCCTGTTCAATCGCATGTCGAATCACTCTGTCCATGTGCCCATCTTCTACTAATGTTTCGGAATGAGAATCATCTGTGCAGAGAATGAAGTGCCGTGAATCTAAACCCAATTCTGTTACCGCCCTTACCTGAGCAGCAACATCATGCCAAGCCGACCCTAATCGCATCATGACTTTCATTCCCTGGCGAATTCGAGCCACCGCATCTTCTAACCTTGTTCCTTCGTGGTCATCTTCTGGACCACCTGCCACATATCCATGAAATGGCATTCCAAGATCTGGGGATGCATAATGACCTCCTATCACTTTACCAGATGTATATGTTTCTGCCATTTCAGAAAGCATTTTCTCATCCCCAAGAAAAACACCGGGGAAGTTCATCATTTCACCTAACCCAATAATCCCTTTCCAGGACATGGCTTCAGCGACATCTTCAGGGCTAATGCTGGAGCCTGGTGTTTCTAACCCTGGCGCAGATGGCACACACGATGGAATCTGAACCCATACATGAATAGGCTGTTCTGACGCCTCATCAACCATTAAACGAACTCCCTTTAAACCGAAGACATTGGCAATTTCATGGGGATCAACAAACATTCCTGTAGTACCACGAGGCG
>JARROY010000254.1:0-14922 GCA_037383445.1 Anaerolineales bacterium
CCTGCTCAACCAATCGCTGTCGATGGATGAGGTTCTGGCCGGGATCATCAATTATGCTCTGCGGTTTTTTGGTGCTAAGGCTGCCAACATCATGCTGGTTGAAGATAGCCAGCTGAGAGTGGCCAAACACAGCGGCTATGATCTGGGATCCAACCGCACTAAATTTGAACCATTGGCGGTTGAGAACCTACCCCCTGAAGATTGGCTGAAGAAGGCTTATCAGACCGGGCAGCAGGTGATGGTGATGGATATTCAGACAGACCCGGCTGCGAAACAGAATACTTCTTTTGATTGGCTGAGATCTTTTGTGATTATTCCGCTCAAGGTTGGCAGGCGAGTGATCGGCCTCTTAAATGTTGAAAGTGAAATTCCCAATGCTTTTGGCAAGCTGGAAATGGAGCAGATGGAAATCTTCGCCAATTCCGCTTCGGTGGCTGTCAATAATGCCCAGCTTTACCAGGTGCTTGAGCAAACCCTGCAAACTGAGAAATCCACCCGCCTACAGCTCATCCGGGCGGATAAACTGGCCGGGATGGGGCGTATGGTGGCCTCGGTGGCACATGAACTTAACAATCCGCTCCAGACGATTAAAAACTGCCTGTTTTTAATCGAACAGTCTTTTAAGGAAGAAGATGCGGATTTATTGGAGTTGGCCTTGTCTGAGGTGGAGCGTTTGTCCTCCATCGTCAACCGCCTGCGGGATGTCTACCGCCCGGTGGAGCAGCTTGAATTCCAAAAGGTCCGCCTTTACCCGATGTTGGCAGATTTGGAAATGCTGCTCGAAACGCACCTGCGGCGGCATTCGGTCCAGCTAAAGATGCATAAAGATGGGATCGAAGAAGTCTTCGTGCGGGTTATTCCTGACCAACTCAAGCAGGTCTTCCTAAATTTGAGCCTGAACGGGATCGAAGCGATGCAGCCCGACGGGGGAGAACTGGAGATCGCGGTGCAGCTTGAACTTCAGAATCAGCGCGTCGGGGTGCTGTTCTCGGACACCGGGCCTGGTATTCCGGAAGAAGATTTGAAATTAATCTTTGACCCCTTTTATACGACCAAAGCCGCTGGGATGGGGCTGGGACTTTCGATCTGCTATGATATTGTACAGAACCATAACGGGATGATAGAAGTCAAGAACAACCACCCAAGCGGAGTGACTTTTACAGTTTGGCTGCCGGCTCAGTTGGGAGAATGAGCCTCAACCATCCGGGTTGACGACAGAGGATTTGGAGGTAGAGCGATGACGGCAACGATTTTAATTGTCGATGATGAAGAAAATCTTAGGATGACATTGTCGCGCATTCTAACCAAAGCCGGGTTCAATGTCACGACCGCTTCCAGCGGTGAAGAAGCGCTGAGGTTGACCCAGGCGGGCGCCTTTGAATTAGCCTTCATCGATCTGTTAATGCCCGGGATGGGCGGGCTGGCGCTGCTGGCGGAGCTGCGCCAGCTGTATCCCGAAATGCCGGTTCTGATCCTGACCGCCCATGCCACCCTGGATTCCGCCATCGAGGCAGTACGCCAGGGAGCTCGCGATTCTCTGGTAAAACCCGCAGACCCGCAGCTGCTCATTTCCCGGGTAAAGTCGATTCTGGATGAACAAAGGCAGCCGCAGCGGCAGCGGGAAATCCTGGCCCAGATCCAGAACTTGGTCTCAGAATTGAACCAATATTCCCGCTCCCCGGAAGACGAGCAGATTAACCTGCAGAATGTCCTCCCACCGACCGACCCGGCGCGCTTTTTGCAGCGCGGCCCCTTTGTGCTGGACCTGCATTCGCGGCACCTCACCCAGGATGGGACCTATATTCCGCTTTCGCCAACCAACTTTGATTATCTCGTCACTCTCGTCCGGCACGCACCCAACCCAGTGACCTATGAGGTGCTGGTGCGCGAATCTCAGGGGTATGAAATGACCAGGGCGGAGGCACGCGAGATGGCGCGCTGGCGCATCCATGAGCTTCGTAGAGCGATCGAGCAGGATACCAAAGAACCGCGCTACCTGATTACGGTGCGCGGCAGCGGTTACAAGCTGGCTCTCTGAGATAGAGGTACTGTATCACTGGGCCCTGTTTAGGCAGTTTATTATTTGGATGGAAATGTAGCGCCTTTTCTGAGAAGGAGAAATGATGGAATTTAAACCCCAAATCCAATCCCAGTACCATGCCTCGCTCGAGATGCTGAAGCAGTTGCTTGAAAAATTCCCGGAAGAAAGATGGAATCAGGTTTCGGACCAAAATCGGGCCTGGCAAATTGCTTACCATGCCCTCTTCTATACCCATTTATACCTGCACATCAGAGAAGAAGATTTTCAGCCATGGCCCAAGCACCGCCGGGAAGCAAGATCATTGTCCCCTGCGGAAGATGGGCAAGCCCCCAACGCTTTCAGCAAAGCAGAGGTGCTGGAGTTTCTGGAATATGTAGACCAGCGGGTGGATGAACTGGTGGATGCATTAGATTTGGAAGCCGAATCGGGGTTCTACTGGCTGCCGTTTGATAAGCTTGAACTTCAATTCTACAACATCCGCCACCTGATGCTGCATACGGGGGAACTGGCAGAGAGATTGTGGACGGCGACCGGCCAGGAAACCGATTGGGTGAGCATGCGCGGAGAAACCACCTGAGCCGATATTCAAGACCCCAGTATTGAGAGTAGACCATGCCAAAACAAATCCATACCCTGACTCTGCTGGATGGCGAACAGATTCAAGTTACCATCCGACGCGATAAACGGCTGAAAAAGACGGCTCGCTGGCAGAGGGAACCAGACGGAAAGCTGCTGCTGCGCATCCCGCAGCGCTACCCCAAAGCCAGCCTGCCAGAGCTGTTGGAATCAATCCGCTCACAGCTGATCAAACAGCGCAAGCGAGCTCGCCGCCGTACGGATGAAGACCTGCAGGAACGCGCCCAATGGATCAACCGCACTTATTTTGATGGGAAAATTCGCTGGCAAGCCATCCGTTGGGTCAAGCCGATGAAAACTCGTTTGGGTTCCTGCACTACAGGTGGATCTACTGATGGTCATATCCGGATCAGTGAGGAAATTAAAGACTGGCCGCAGTGGGTGGTGGATTATGTCATCGCCCACGAACTCACCCATCGCCTGCATCCCAATCACAGCCGGGAGTTTTGGGATACTCTGCACGCCGCATACCCGCACAGCGAACGCGCCCGCGGCTTCGTTAAGGGGGTCATGTTTGCCCAGGGACGTTCCTGGGATGAAGAAGATTGACTGGAATCATCCAGTTATCAGATAATTTTCGACCTGTTGGTAATATGTGGTCAGATAATGTCGTCAAGACGATATGGAGCAACTAAACCTTTCCTTAACTCCATTTACCATCCCGGCAGCAGCGTTATTATATGGTTTCATCCACTCCCTGATCGCGGCAAATGGCTTCAAGCACCTGATCTACCGTCTCTTGGGAGAGGGAGCAAAAAAATATTACCGGTTGTTTTACAGTCTATTTGCTTCCGTCACGCTGCTGCCGGTGCTGATTCTCCCAGCGGTCATACCTGATCAGACTCTATACAAGATTCCTGAACCGCTGGTGTATTTCACCGTTTTTATCCAAATCGTTTCTGTTTTGCTGCTGGTTTACAGTGTCCTCCAAACCGGGGCTTTGCAGTTTATTGGTTTAAGCCAGGCTTTCGGTTTGAAGCGTGAGGATAAACTGAATACCGGTGGGTTGTACCGCTATATGCGCCACCCGCTGTATACCTTCAGCTTGCTGGTCCTCTGGCTGACTCCCACCATGACACGAAATTTCGCATTGCTGTATGCGGCCCTGACGGTCTACATTATCATTGGTGCAATATTCGAGGAGCGAAAACTCCTGCAAACGTTTGGCGCTGCCTACCAAGAGTATCGGGCATGCATCCTGATACCAGTTTCACCAAATCGCCCACCAACTTTGTGACAGCGTCAATAAAAATCTCTCCTTGCACACCTAGAACAATTGTGTTATAATTTAGAACACATGTTCTTCTACCCTCGTGAATAGGTGAAAATTATGCTAGAAGAAATTTACACAAATGAAACTTTTGAGCCAATCCCGTATGGAACCGTAGCTCAAAACAATCCATTAGCCAATCAGCGTCCCAGCCTTGAAGAGGTGCTGTCTCAACAACGCCACCTGCCCTCATTTTCTCTCTTAATGGGGTTGTGTGAGGATCAACTTCCGCTGGTGCTGGACCTGACCGATCCCAGCCACGGGGCATTTTTGATCGCTGGCGACAATGGGTTTGACAATACAACACTGATGCACAGCTTGCTGACCGCCGCTTTTAAGGCCAACCACCAAAGCCAGGTCAGCCTGCATCTGATCTCGCCGCACGCCGATGATCTGCTCTACTTCCATCGTCAACCAAGTTTTAAGATCAGCTATGAGCCTTACCGCCCGGAAATTGAGATTGTGCTCGAAGAGATGGTCAATCTGGTAGATGCCCGCAGACACAGCAGGCAGATTACCCCCGTCCACCTGTTTGTGATTGACGGATTGGACCTGCTCTGGCAGGCGTTGGGACCGCAAGCACGGCTGCGTTTGGATTGGCTGATTAAAAATGGATCCTCCTGTGGGCTGAGAATTTTCGCTTCCATCGAGAGCACCTATATTTCAAAGAATATCCAACCCACAATAAATTTGTTTCCATCCCGAATTTTAGGCCGCATCAGCCAACCAAATTTGGCACGCTATTTATCTGGTCTCAGCCGCAGCTACCTGTCCGACCTGGTTCCCGGCGCTCAATATTTTGTGCGCACCAATGGTCATTCTTTCAATATTTGGATGCTGCAATCCGAGGATCTTTCGGATATGTGATTAGGAGGTGCAGTTATGGTTTCCGGTATGCTCTGGTTTGATAATGATCCCAAAACGGGTCTTTCGAAAAAAATTCATCGCGCTGTGCAGTATTATCAGGAAAAATATGGGCAGACCCCCAATCTGTGCACTGTGCACCCAAAAATGGTTGAAAAAGAGAGTATTGAGGACGCCGAACTAAAGGTTGAAACAAGCGAAACCATACTGCTGCATCATTTGTGGATTGGCATTGCGCGGGAAAAATAGCTGTACTTGACGCTTTAATCGGTCTGGTCTCCAGCGGGCAGGGTTTATCCCCTGCCCTTTTTTGTCTATAACAGAAATATGATACAACCTAAATTCAAATTTGGTCGTTATGGCGGAAAACGAGGAGATAGACCATCGGTAGTTGTATGGTGACTACGGGGATGATATTGTTCCAGTAGTTCTCTTTGCAGGGACAGCGTTGTCCCCTGTACCCCCGCTGGGGGTGCAGCCCCGGACCAACATGGTCTGGATTGCAGTTTCATCATGGTACAACATAAACAATCCTTTCGTTTGAAAGTTTTTATACTCTTAAGTCCCTCTAGACTCACTCTATTAAAATGACGTATGATGGTGATAAGAAACTGCTTTCAACATAGACAAAGTGCATGGTTCGGGTCAAGGTTACCAAATAGTTTAGACAGATTCGTTTGGTCGACGTTTATGTGATTGGATGAATCAATGCTGATAAAGGTTTGGCGGCTCTAAAATGGAGATATCTTATCCGAAAACGCTCCAAATTTGCCTAAAATAGGTTATCATAGAGAAGAACATTTCCCAGACGCTACACATAAACTACGATTAATTCTACTCAGGAGGATTGGATGCAGCGAGATAAATCACTTTCACATGGAAATATCATGGTGAAGATTTTAGACGATGACCTAGATGTGGTCAGTGAAGCACCATCGCCACCTACAAACACTGCTGGCTTTGAGAAGATTTGGGTTGTGGCAGATGTTTATGTGTTCAAGAAAGGTAAAAATCACAAGCAGGTTGCCAACCAAAGCGATACTTACCCCAATGGCATCACCTTCGAAGTTCCCATCCCAACATCAGTGTTGAACGATCCTTGGGTCAAACAAAATTCCAAAGATAAACTCTCCCTGGTCTATTACGATAAAAGCAAAGAAAAATGGTTCAAGTTTAAGGGCCAGCAAGTGGACTTAAATGCCAATAAGGCAACCGTCACACTGAAGAAATGGATTAAAGATCCGCCTATTGGTTGGGGTGGAGGCGGATAAGGTTAAAGGTCTTTATCTCGCGGTTCTTGAAAACAATCATCTTTTAATAGAGACCGAAAGCCAACTATACGCTTGAGTATCTCATAGCATTAAAAAGGTGTTATGGTGCATATTTTAGTACCGCAAACCATCATCGCACAATATCAAGAGGGGAACCGGAATGGCAATTTTCAGTCAATCGGGTTATTTGTCGATATTTCGGGATTTTCTAAGATGACCAATGACCTGATGCAGCTAGGGCAGCATGGGGCGGAGATCTTGGCGAATATGATGCGGGAGACATTTACCCCCTTGGTCAACAGTGTGTATACCCACCACGGATTTATTGCCACGTTTGCAGGAGAAGCTTTCACAGCTTTGAT
Source organism: Anaerolineales bacterium (assembly GCA_037383445.1). GTDB lineage: Bacteria > Chloroflexota > Anaerolineae > Anaerolineales > UBA11579 > UBA11579. The sequence continues at coordinate 6,445 of JARROY010000254.1, forward strand.
TCCCCTAGGCGATGAGGCACAGCAGATTGCCCGGCCCTCGGTTTCCGCAGCTTGGGAACTCCAGCAGTTGATTGCCGAAAAAATTCTCCAGATCAATGGCGCCGACGTCGGCGTTTCCACTAAAGTGGGTCTGGCTTGTGGTACAGCATCCTGGGGCATCGTCATGTCCGAAGAACAAAACCGGGCGGTGTACTATTATCGCGGGTATGCGGTTGAGAATTGTGTCGAGGCAGAAAGTCTGGCTTTGGCGGGCGAAACGGTCATTGATGCAAACACCTACAAACTGCTTCAATCGTACATTCTTTGCGAAGAGCATTCTACTCACTATCGTGTGTTGGATGTCTCCGACCGTATCCCAGGAGATGAGCATCCCCAGCAGGGTGAGATGGATCTGGCAGTTTCCGGCCTGTTCTACCCGCCCGATTTAATCACCCAGACTTCCAGCGGTGAGTTCCGCCAGATTGTCAATATGTTCATCAGCCTTCCAACCGTCCGTACAGAAGAACAGTTGACAATCTTTATGCAGTATATCTTCAACCTTCAGGATCAATATGGGGGATTGCTCAACCGGATCGACTTTGGAGATAAGGGTTCTCACCTGTTGCTGTTTTGGGGAGCGCCGGTGGCCTATGAAAACGATATCGGACGGGCGCTTAATTTTATCCTGACGCTGCAGACCGATACCAGCATCCCAATTAAAGCCGGAATCACCTACCGGATTGCCCACGCAGGTTTTATTGGCTCCCCGCTGCGTGAAGAATATACCTGCTATGGACAAGGGGTTAATCTTGCTGCCCGTTTTATGACCGCTGCCCCGAGAGGTGAAGTCTGGATAGATGAGGAGATTGCTAAACGCGTTTCCCATTATTTTGATGTTGAATATATCGATGAGCTTGCCCTGAAGGGTTTTCAGGAAAAACAAAAAGTTTATGCGCTTTATGAGCGCAAAGAATCCCAAGAGCCCTATTACAAAGGCCCGTACATTGGGCGGGAAGGTGAAAAAAAGGTTCTGACGGAATTTATCACACCGCTTTGGCAGCCTTCTTATGTCGGGGCGATGGTGGTTACCTATATTGGGCGGGAAGGTGAAAAAACGGTTCTGACGGAATATATCACCCCGCTTTGGCAGCCTTCTTATGTCGGGGCGATGGTGGTTACCGGTGAAGCGGGAATGGGCAAAAGCCGCCTGCTGCATGAATTCCTGCAAAATGCTGACATCATCAATCAGCACCAGGCGACGATTGCGCTCTGCCAAACCGACCAGATGCTGCGCAATTCTTTCAATCCTTTCCGGTACTGGCTCAGACGTTATTTCGGCATTTCTGAAACTCAAGTTGAATCGAGAAATAAACGCAGCTTCAACCAGATTTTAGACCAGCTGATTATGGATACCCAAGATCCCCAGCTGGCAGGTGAACTGGACCGGACCCGCTCTTTCCTGGCGGCACTGGTTAACTTATTCTGGCAGGACTCCCTTTACGAGCAGTTGGACCCAGAGAGCCGGTATGAGAACACGATCACTGCGCTGATTTCGCTGATGAAGGCGGAAAGTATCAACCGGGCGTTGATCCTGCACCTGGAAGATGTTCAGTGGCTGGATGAGGACTCGAAGAAAGTATTGTCCCAGCTTAACCGCATCCTGCTGGCAGACCAGACCCATCAATACCCAATTGCGATCCTCTGCACTTCCCGCATTCACGACCTGGAAATTCCTCTTGGAGAAGGCTTTGCTTACCAATCCCTGCCGCTGGAGCCGTTATCAGACCACGAGATCACCCAACTCACCGAATCCTATCTGCAGGCATCGGTAGAAAATAAGCTGGCCGATTTCTTGTCCTCGCTCTCGGAAGGCAATCCATTTTATGCGGAGCAAATCCTGTATTATCTGCAGGAAGAAGATTTAATAGTACAGGACCAAGATCGCTGGATGCTCAAGATCACGGAGACAACCCCGCCCCCAACCGACGTGCGTACACTGCTGGTTTCACGGATTGACCAGTTTCCCAATGAGGTTAAAGAGTTGGTCCAAAAAGCCTCGGTGCTTGGACGGGAATTTGATAAACCAGTCCTGCTGCGTATGGCTGGAGACGAGCAGATCACGAATGAGAGGATCAGATTCCTGGAAGACGCGGCTGTCTGGAGTGAAATATCCTCGGGAAAATACCTGTTTAGAAGCAACCTGCTGAAGGAAACTGCCTACCAGATGCAGATCCACAACCGCCGGCAGAGCCTGCATGCGGCTGCCGCCGCCGCACTGGAGGAAATCTATGCTGAAGATCTAAAGCCCTATTACGATCAGCTGGCTTTTCATACTGAGCAGGGGAAGCTGAAAGACAAGGCCTGTCATTATCTGCAGAAGGCGGGTGAAACGGCTTATGAAAACTTCCAGAACAATCGCGCCATAGATTACTTCAGCCGGGCGCTGGCACAAACCAGTTCGGATGATCCGGAAACCCAGATTTCCATCTTTTTACAGCGCGAGCCGGTGTACCGCCTTTTAGGCCAGCGCGAGGTGCAAAAAAGCAACCTAAACCAGGCTAAAGTGCAGGCAGAGAAGGCAAACAACCTTTCCTTTTTATCCGAGATTGCGGTGAGGGAAATTAGATTGAGGGCTGAGATGGGGGAGCACGAAAAAGCCCTGGCAGAAATCCCGCAAGCGATTGCCCTGGCGGAAAAAGCACAGCGTTTGGAATTGGTCGTTTCTGCTAAAGTCTCGTGGGCACAAATCCTCCGCTTAGTTGGAGATTATGAAGGCGCAAAGCAGCGGTTGATCGAAACCCGACGGCTGGCAAAAGATAATGGAGACTTACAAGGAGAATGCTTAGTTCTGAACACTCTTAGCCTGGTCGAAATGGATTTGGCTAATTTTCAACAAGCCCGTGATTACCTTGAAGAATGCCTGCTCCTCTCGCAGCAAGATGGAAGGCCATTGGATGAAGCCCAAACCCTCAACAACCTGGGGGTTGCTGCAAGCGAACAGGGAGATTACTCTTTGGCATCGCAATACTACCAGCGCGCACTAAAGATCACACAAAAAATTGGTTCCCGTCCGGGCGAAGGAATTCTGACGCTAAACTTGGGCTGGCTGGCAGGCATTATGGGGGACTATTCTGCCGCAAGAGAATTTCTCACTAGAAGCTACCGAATTTTGAGAGAGGTTGGGGATAGCCAAGGAGAGGCTAATTCACTGAATAATCTTAGTCTTTTCACGGGAATCCAGGAAGAGTATGCCTCGGCCAAAACCTATGCTGAAGACGGCATAACCCATTCCCGAGAAATCCAGTACCGGGGGGGAGAGGCGATCGGTCTCACATTTCTTGGACATGCGCTTACCGGCCAGGGTGCATTGGCGGAAGCCAAAACGGCTTACCAAAAGGCGCTTGATATCCGGCAGGGGATGGAGCAGGTCAACCTGTGCTGCGAACCGATGGCGGGGTTGGCCCAGATTGGTTTGCTTGAATCAGACCTCACTTCGGCGGAAAAATCGGCCACAAGAATCCTGCAGCATTTAGCGCAGGGGGGCACTCTGGAGGGGATCGATCATCCCAACTTTGTCAGGCTGGTCTGCTACAGAGTGCTGCAGGCGCTGGATGATCCCCGCACACAGCCTTTCTTAAAGGAAACGTACACAAGCCTTCAAGCGCAGGCCGCAAAGATCCAAGACGAAACCCTGCGCCAGTCTTTCCTGGAGAATGTCCCCTGGCATCAGCAGATTATCCAGGAATACCAGCATAACTCAGAAATTGAAGTCAATCCCTGAGCGCAGCTGCTGCTCAGTAATGGTGAGGCCGATGGATCCAAAATTCTTAGCCAATGTTCAATTATTCAAAAATTTGCCTTATGCAGAATTAGAGGATCTCGCATCCCGCATGGTGGCAGTGGATATTCCACCCGACACGACCCTTTTTGAAGAGAATGATGAGGGAAAATATTTCTATGTGATTGCAGATGGGGAAGTGGAAATCATCAAAGCGGTTGGGACAACCAATGAACGACTCATCGCTGTCCGTAAAAAAGGGGATTTCATTGGGGAGTTGAGTCTGATCAATCCCAGTGGTATCCGGATGGCGAGTGCACATTCAGCAAGCGGTGCTAAATTGTGGCGGCTCTCGCGGGATGAATTTGAAACCTGCGTTCACAGAAACTCGTACCTGGCGTATGAGATGGTGCGGGAGCTCAGCAGCCGGCTGACCACCGCCCATGAATCTACCATCCGAGATTTGCAAGAAAAAAACCGGGAGCTGACCAAAGCATATCACGATCTAAAAGAGGCACAGGAGCAGATTATTATCAAAGAGCGTCTTGAAAAGGAACTGGAAGTCGCCCACGATATTCAGAAAAACATTCTGCCGGAAATGATCCCTGCGCCGGGAGAAATCATGTTTGGGGCATTTTTGCAGCCGGCCAGGGCTGTTGGCGGCGACTTTTATGACATCTTCCAGGTGGCAGATCACAAATACGGCCTGATGATCGGCGATGTGGCAGACAAAGGGGTGCCCTCATCCCTGGTGATGGCCCAGACCCACGCTTTGATCTATGCCGAAGCGCCATTTACGGGATCGTGGATACTCAAGAGCAGACCTTCCACTTTGCCCGGGCTGGCCATGAAATCCCTATTATCCGGGTTGGCGATCTGCCTCCGGAACTCATCATGCATCAACAGGGACAGCCGCTGGGATTGTTTGACGAACCGGTGTTTGAAGATCAGAAGATCGAGTTGAAGCCGGGCACCACGCTGTTGATGTATACAGATGGGCTGCTGGATGTACGCGGAGAAGATGGGGAGCAATTTGGGATGGATCGTCTGATCGATGCTTATGCCAACGCCCGCCAGCAAACACCCCAGGAGGTCTGCGATCAGCTTTGGCGCCGACTTTCAAAATTCATGGGGGATGCCGACCAATATGACGATGTGACCATGATCGCGGTTGGGGCTAAAGGTTAATCGAAGTCCAATACCGATTGGGTTGTTCCAGTAATCAAAACAATAAAACCTTTTCTTTTGATTGGATCGGTTTTTTGTGTTGAATCGTGCTTTTTATCCCCCGGCTAGTTCGAGCACCAGGGTTTCCAAGGCCAATTCCCCGCTAATCTGGCCGGTTTTGATCTCAGTATCCAACTGCTGCAAACGAAGGTAGATCTGTTCCCAGGCATTCATTGATAGGGAGCGCGCCTGCATGGTGATTTTCTTGGCACGGTAGGGATGGATGGCCAAGGTTTTGGCAACGGTTTCCTCGCGGCCGCCGTTTTCGTAAATCTCACGGGCCTGGAGCACCAGGCGAAAATGATTCACCAAGCCAAAGAAGAGCGGCAGAGCGTCCTGTTCCTCGAACAGTTTCTGCAGCATTTCCATGGCTTTGCTTCCGTTGCGGGCGGCGATCGAATCCAGTAAGGTGAAATAGTCCCCCTGGCCACCGACAAAGGCGGCCGCCATTTCCACATCATCCAGTTCTACCGGGCGGCTATAGTTCACGTAGGCGAGCAGTTTCTCTACTTCCAGGGCTGCCATCCGGGGGCTCTCCTGCACGCTTTCAGCCAGGAAGGCAGCAGCCTGAGGACTGATCTCCCCTCCATGATCAGCGGCATATTTGCGAATCCAACTGGCCATTTGGGAGCCTTTTGGTGTGCCGAAGAGCCGTACGTATGCCCGGCTGCCAGCGGATTGTGCCCACTTCATCAGCCAATGTTTATTAGAGAGTGTTTTACTCTCCGCCAAGACCAAGGCGGTGGTTTCGGGCAATTGCTCCAGCAGGGTGGTGAATCTTTCTTGCTCAGCTTTGTGGGACAGACGGCGGGAGACATTTTCCACGATCACCAGACGCCTTGCGGATAGGAACGGTACCGCCGAGGCTGCCGCCTGCAGGCTTTCGAGGCTGAAGTTACCGTCGGAAAAGCGGGTGGTATTCATTTCTGCCATCGAAGGGTCGCCCATTTTATCGATCATCGAACGGATAAAATCGGCGATGGCGAAATCGTCTTCTCCATGCAGCAGGTAGACTACTGGAACAGCTTCGCTCATTCTATCCTTCGGTGAGCACCCGGTGGGCTGTCCTTCCGCCAATCTGGGTCCGGGTGATTTTCATCACCCTCAGTCCTTCCGGGTCGCCGGAGGTGGTTACCTCTCGCTGCAGGCGGAAAGCCACCGGCTGTGCCACGATCAAAGCCAGGGTGGCCAGAAATGCGGCGATGGGCAGGCGTTCCAGTTTATGGCGGAATTTTGTCCCTGCTCCGGCAAATGCGGCAAACGCCCCAATCCCGGCAAAGGTGCCGTAGGTGGCAAAATTTGTGCCGCAATTTGGATGTATCGCTAACTCTCTCTCCCCGTTGCGCAGCCGATCGAGTGCCTCGGATGCGACCTCAGCGAGTTCCTCGGTCTTTACTTCTCCGATGATCCAAAAGCCATTTGCATCAGAGTGCCCCGCCAACAACCGGCGGGGATTAGCTCTGGAAAGAAGATGGATGACCGCGTGTTCCAGGCCATGATTGCGTCTTATCCGTGAGATGACGGGTGAGTTGATGATATTTTTCATTCAGTCTCCAATTCGGGTTCCAGCAGTTGGGGCTCGTCTGGTGGGCTGTCTTTGTGAGCTGCCTGCATATAGGTCAGCACCCAGGCAGATTCAGTGTAGGAATTCAATAATCCGCGCAGTACCAGCAGTACCGGCCAATAAGTTACCAGGCAGATCAGCGTAATCCAAATGCCGTTCGTAAGGTCGTACCAATCGTTGGTTATGGCGCCTTGGAATATGGAAGAAAGCAGAGGGGCAAGCGCAAACAGCATCGGCAGGCTGAAGATAATCGAGATGATCCATCCGCCAACCAGCAGGATCAATCCCATCACCAGGTAATCGACTGCATTGCCGCGCACCACCTCCCAGCCACGCTTCAGTGAGTCACCGATGTTTAGATCATCTACCAGCATGGCAATCACCGCTTGCTTGATGACCACGGTTACAGCCCAACCAATAGGAATGAGTAAGCAGATCAGTGGAAGCAAGCAGAGTAATCCTATGCCCAACGTCAAGGCGGTACCGGCAAAGATCACCAGGGCAATCAAGCCAGCCACCACTAAGAACACGGCAAAGATCAATAACTGGAAGCCAAACAAGCGCCAGTAAAAAGGTTTGATCTCTTGTGCAACCTCAGAGAAGGACAGTTTTTCGGGTTCTCCGCCATCAACCGTGTATACCCCGCGAACCAGACCAACCTGGCCGTAGACTCGGATCATAAAGGTGATCAGGATGAACAAAAATATGACCAGAAACAGGATACTTAGCCAGATTCCCCATTGGTAGGAAAGGCGCTCAAAAAATTCGGGGAAACCCCGAAAGAAACGGTACATGCCGGGCGGCAAGTTCTCAGGGGGGTATTGACCGTCAAATTGGTAGTTGAACCCAGAACCGTTCGCCCCGCTGGAACCGGTGTTGGCATTATTGCCGCAGCTCGCCAATATGCCGAACAACCATAAGATTTTATACTTCCAGATTATCTGCCAGGCACGTGTGAGAATTTTTCCGTAGTTCATCATTTTTTCCTTTTCTTATCGATTACTCCCATTCAATCGTTGAAGGAGGCTTGCTGGTAATATCATACACTACCCGGTTGACGCCGTCTACCTCATTCACGATCCTGGAAGAGACTTTTGACAGCAGCGGATGCGGCAGACGCGCCCAATCCGCGGTCATAAAATCCTCGCTGGTGACAGACCGCAGGGCGATGGTTTCCTGGTAAGTGCGCTGGTCGCCCATCACGCCAACAGAACGCACCGGCAGCAGGACAGCAAACGATTGGGATGTGCCAGCCATGCGGCCATCCTCACCCTGTTGAAGCCGCAGCAACCCGGCTTGAGCCAGTTCCTGCGTAAAAATGGCATCGGCTTTCTGCAGCTTTTCAACTCGCTCTGGGGTCACCTCTCCCAGGCAGCGGACAGCCAGCCCGGGGCCGGGGAACGGCTGGCGCCAGACCATCTCGGCGGGGAGGCCCAAAGCTTCTCCCAGTCTGCGCACCTCGTCTTTGAAGAGATAGCGCAGCGGTTCTACTAACTCGAAATGCATCGCTTCCGGCAGCCCGCCGACATTGTGGTGCGTTTTAATGCGGTGAGCTTCTGCTCGTTCCGGTGCGCGGGATTCGATCACATCTGGATAGATAGTGCCCTGCACCAGGAAAGGCGGCATCCCCAGCGATTTGGCCTGGGATTCAAAATGCCGGATAAAGCGTTCCCCGATAATTTGGCGTTTTTCTTCGGGGTTGGTCACCCCGGCCAGGGCGCTGAAAAAATCCTCTCGGGCATCCACGGCGATCAATTCCATCCCAACTTGCCGCCGGAAGGTGGCCACCACCTGGGCCGCTTCATCCTGGCGCAGCAGACCGGTATCCACGAAAACCGCTGTCAGCTGGTCGCCAACTGCCTGATGAACCAGGGCTGTAGCCACTGCAGAATCAACCCCACCACTGACCGCGGTCAACACCTTTTCTTGG
>JARROY010000255.1:0-6178 GCA_037383445.1 Anaerolineales bacterium
CATGCCGTCACCCAGCGCTCCGGCAGCGTGGTTTGGACGTACTATGGAGAAGGTCCTTTCCGTTCATCACCTTCCATTTCACAGGGACATGTCTTTATCGGTTCAGATGACGGCTTCTTACACGCCATCAACTTATCCACGGGACGATACTCCTGGAAAATGGATGCTGCCGGGGCAATCCGCTCTACTCCCTTTGTCACCAAAGATTACGTCTACGTTGGTACTGAAGCGGGGGAACTGCTCTGCCTTGACTTCGGCGGGAACATCAAATGGCGCTTCAGGGCCAGACGGGCAGTCACCTCTTCCCCAACCGTGGTTAACGACATCGTTTACTTCACCTCGCTGGACTCAACCCTCTACGCGTTAGATGCTCAAACAGGATGGGCCCATTGGCGATTCCGCTTAGGGCGCGGGTCGATTTCCTCACCGTTGGTAGTTGATAACAACCTGTACGTCGGGGCAGCCGACCACCAGATTTACTGTGTGCAAGCACAAACCTCAAAAGAAATCTGGCGCTACAAGACCGACCACCAGATCACCGCTTCCCCGCTGATCTATAAGGATGCGCTGTATATGGGTTCAGTGGACAAAAATATGTACTGCCTTGATGCACAGTCAGGGCAGCTGCGTTGGAAATTCTCCACCGAAGCTCCCATCACCGGGACGGCAGTTGCCAATAACGATATGATTTTCTTTGGATCATCGGACAGAATGGTCTATGCACTACTGGCTTAAAAAACCTAAATGCCAAGGATAAACTGTGAAGAAAATTTGGGAAAAATTATTTAAACAGAGAGAAACAGCACCCCCCACCTCCGAGCGTGCTACCACGCAGCCTGTCATCACGCCACAGCAGGTAAGTGAGGCCGAGACTGCACCGCTCTCTGAAGAACAGCTCAACGAAATCGCAGCTCAAGGGCAGCGCATCGAACCGCTCCAGTTGATAACTGGCGCCGCCCGCAACGTAGGCAAGACCAGGGACCAGAATGAAGATTCACTCTTCCTCCATACCTCTCTGATCGGCGCCGGCACCTCGTCGGTGCCATTCGGGGTTTTCATCGTTGCCGATGGCATGGGTGGTCACCAAAATGGCGAAAAAGCCAGTGAAACAGCCGTTCGCACGATGGGTAGTTATCTCATTAATAAACTTTTTGACTCGCTTTACGGTACCCATCCCAGCCCACCAAGCGAATCGCTTCAAGAAATTATGAAGGTGGGAATTACTCAGTGTCATAAAAACATCATCGAATCAGCGCCGGGTGGTGGGACAACCATGACCGCCGTGATCACCATCGGCACCCAGATGACACTTGCCCACGTAGGTGACAGCCGTGCTTATGCGGTTTATTTAGATGGTCGCATGCAGCTTCTCACCCGAGACCATTCTTTAGTAAAACGGCTGGAAGAACTTGGCCAAATTACCGCCGAGGAAGCCGCGATCCACCCACAAAAATCTATGCTCTACCGCGCCCTCGGACAAGGGGATGCTCCAGAGCCTGATATTTTTACCGCATCAATGCCCAACCCAGGATACTTGTTGATCTGCTCCGATGGTTTGTGGGGGGTCTTATCAGAAGAACGCATCTTCCAGATTATCAGCGAAAGCATTAATCCCCAGCGAGCCTGTCAAAATTTGGTGGATGCCGCCAATGCTGCTGGAGGTCCAGATAATATTACTGTGATTATGGTTAAACTCACAGATTAGAGGAATTTATGGCAACCGGATATTTAGATAATTACTACGCCCGCCTGGGAATCCCACATACAGCAACTCAGGAAGAGATTCGGAATGCCTATCACCTTGCCGCACGCAAATTCCATCCCGACTATAACAAGGACAAAAGTGCGGTGGAAGTATTTCTCCAGATTCAAGAAGCTTACGAAACCCTATCAAATGCCACCGCGAGAATCAATTATGACCGCCTGCTTCCCGAGGATATCCGCACGCCCAAGGATATATTGGTCAATGCGATTTACAGCCGTCAGTCGTTGACCAATATCGACCGCCCGCAGCTGTTGTATGTGCTGCTGAACATCGTTGCCCTCCAAAACCCAAATAACACTGTTGCCCGACAGCCCCTGAATATCTGCATCGTCCTGGATAACTCCAACTCCATGTCCGGCAGCCGGCTGAATGCTGTGAAAAGCACTGCCAACCAGATCATCCAGGCGCTTAGGCCCGAAGATATCCTTTCTGTTGTGACCTTTAACGATCGGGCTGAAGTGATTATCCCTGCAACCCGCAACCAAAATTTAAATGTGCTCACTGCAAAAATCAGCCAAATCTACCCAGGGGGCGGCACCGAGATTTTCCAGGGTTTAGACACCGGCTATCAGGAACTGAAAAACACTGGCGGCAACAGCGAGTTCGCTGAAACGACCAATGGAATCCAAACCTTTCTGAAAGAAAAATTTGGCAGAATCCAAAACACAGTCGTCAATAACCTAACCCTGGATATCAACACTCCAGAAAATATCGAACTTCGATATGCCTTCCGTATGAACCCAGAAACTTCTTCAATCATGTTAGGAGATACATTAGCCCTGGGAGATATCCCGAAAGAACAGAGCTTGAGTGTGTTGATGGAATTTCTGATCGAATCCACAGGTAACCAACAGGAAGTTCAGGTTCTGGATGGTACATTACACTTAATGATGCCCTCCGCACCCATTCCAAATTTCTCCTCCCGGCTGACATTCTCTCGCCTAGTAGTAGAGAACCCCGAACCTGTCCCGCCTCCACAAATCCTCATCCGGGCGATGTCACGGCTCTCTTTATATCGGCTGCAGGAAATGGCCCGGAAAGACATGCAGAATGGTGATATCACCAAGGCTACTCAACGTCTAAAAAACCTGGCGACACAATTGCTTATGTCCGGAGAGGAAAATTTAGCGCAAACGGTCATGTTAGAATTAGATCATATTAACCGAAATCAAGAGATGAGCGAAAACGCTCAAAAACAAATCAAATACGGCACCCGAGCCTTAGTATTGGATGATTTTTAAGAGGAACACCAGTATGATTACCTGCCCAAATTGTAATTTTGAAGAACCAGAAGGTGCGATATTTTGCACTGAATGTGGCACAAGATTAATTGATGCCCAGGGTCTTTCTACGGCGACTTTTGGCACCACAGATTTAGATTTTCAATCCTCTGTTCAGCCGCCGGAACCCAGTCAACCTCTACCTGTAACCGAAGCACAAGTCAATTTGCATATTATCCGGACAGGTCAAATTCTCCCCTTGGTTGGGAGAGAGGAACATACTCTTGGCCGGATCAGCCAGGGGCAGTCCATCCTGCCCGATATTGACCTGGCCCCTTACGATGGATATTCCCAGGGAGTTTCACGCCTGCATGCCACATTGAAGATCAAACACGATAATCTTTTCATTGAAGACCTTGGGTCGTCCAACGGCACCCGGATCAATGATAATAAAATCGACCCTCATACCGATCAATTGGTCCAGCATGGGGATGTCATCTCTCTTGGCAGATTTAAGATCCAGGTCCTTGTTCGTCGGGACTAACGCTGAACCAATCCATAGGAGGAAATGATGCCGATCAGTATAATTCTGCATATTTCTGGTGAAGAACCAATCATCGGCGAAATTGATGAAATGCCCTTGGCTTCGGACAATATCTTAATCGTCAAAAATCCTCGCAAAAGAGATGGGAAAGAATTGTCGTATATTACAGCGGATGAAATTAGTTCCATCATTTGGCCCTGGGATAAGGTAAACTTTCTGGAGATTCTACCGTCAGAGGAAGAAGAAGAAATCATTGGCTTTGTAAGAGAGTAGAGTAAAGAAATGGAAGAACAATTTTCAAATAGACGCATCCTGGTCATCGACGACGAAGAGCGGATGGTACGGTTTATCCGCTTGAATTTGGAACACGATGGTTTCCGTGTTGTGGAAGCCTATAACAGCCAGCAGGCGATGAACAAACTGCGAGAGACCCTACCCGACCTGATCTTGCTGGACGTGATGCTCCCGGATATCGATGGGTTTGAACTGCTCCGGATGATCAGAGAAAACCATGATGTCCCGGTCATTATGCTGACAGCAAAAAGTGAGGAAGACGACCGGGTGCGTGGATTAGAACTGGGTGCCGATGATTACGTCACCAAACCATTCAGTCCGCGTGAACTTGTCAGCCGTGTGAAAGCTGTCCTGCGCCGAACGGACACCTCCCGAGGGCAATCTGCTGGGATGATTGAGGTCGATGACCGCCTGAAGATCGATTTCGACCGACGAGAGGTGTGGGTAGAAGGCAAACTGGTAAAGTTGCGGCCGACAGAATACCGGCTGCTCTACCACCTGGTACAGAACGCCGGTTGGGTCATTTCCCACGACCAGATTTTGGCTAAAGTGTGGGGATATGAATATAGAGATGAACCTCATTATGTCCGCTTGTATGTCAACTACTTGCGGCAGAAATTAGAAGAAGACCCCTCCAACCCCAAATACATTCTCACCGAACGGGGTGTTGGGTACCGGTTTGTAGACTACAAAAGATAACCGGATACGTCCAACCAGGCGAACCACTCCGCCCATCCCACGTTTTTGACGTTTTGTTAACATACCGCTTGCGTTTTTTTAACGCAGGTGGTTTATAGTTAAACTGTAACAAATTTAGCGAATATTTAAGGAGGCTAATATGTCAAACATAACACGTTGGGAACCTTTCAGAGACATGGTCAATATGCGTAAAGATATGGACCACCTGATTGATCAGTTCTTCTCGCTGCCCGCCACTGCACAAAGCGGCTGGGGAATGCCGACCGTTGACATGTATCAGACGGATGACGAGATTGTCGTCAAGGCAACCATGCCTGGATTGGACCCGAAAGATTTAGATATTCAGATCACCGGAGATACGCTTACTATCAGCGGTGAGGTCAAAACTGAAGAGGTTGAAGAAGGGGCAAAGTATCACCTCAAAGAGCACCGCTTCCAGTCCTTCTCCCGCAGCCTGACACTCCCTTCAGCTGTTGTTGCAGATAAGGCCGACGCCGAGATGAAGAACGGGGTTTTGACTCTTAAGATGCCGAAAGCAGAAGAGAGCAAACCGAAGGTAATAACTGTCAAGGCCAAGTAGTCCATCTTTTGGTAACGGAGACCGCGCATTATGCCTGAGTACAGCTTCATCTGCCAAAAGTGTGGTGTACACTTCAATCAGCATCTTAACTTCAATGCAGATCGCACTCATCTAACCTGCCCAAATGGGCACACAAGTGTACAGCGCATCTACACTGCGCCTCAAGTAACATTCAAAGGCAGCGGTTTCTATACTACCGACAGCAAGAAAACATCCAAAGCTTCATAACAGATCATTGCACTAAAACAGGCAAGCCAAAGAGCTTGCCTGTTTTTGATTCACAACCTACCGTATTCCCGGGCAGCGGGTGAACAATCATCCGGAGATTTGTTCTAAGATCATTCTCCTTTCAGCTTCCGCGGCTTGCAGTATTTATCAAACCAGGCTGTTATCCGCTCCAGACGGTCAATGCGGTGTTTAGGTTCGCCGGAGCGTGAAAGCTCATGTCCATCGCGCGGGTAGCGCACAAATTCCACTGTACGGCGCAGCTTTTTCAAAGCGGTGAAAAGCTGTTCCGCATCCGAGATTGGGACCCGAAAGTCGTTATCAGAATGGATCAGCAGCAGGGGCGTGTGCATCTGCCGCACGTAGGCAAACGGAGAGTATTTCCACATCTTCTCAGGATCATCAAAAGCCATCGTATCGAACTCGCCCTCGATCAACCTCGGAACATCCGTGGTCCCATAGAATGACATCATCTGGTACACCCCACGCTGAGAGACGGCGGCAGCAAAGCGCTGGTCATGTCCGATCACCCAGGCAGTCATAAATCCACCGTAAGAACCGCCGGTCACGGCCATGCGTGTTTCATCGATATACCCCTGAGCCACAACGGCATCTACCCCAGAAAGGAAGTCATTCATATCTGCCTCACCCCAGTTATCATGGATTTTGGTGCGGAAGTCATCTCCATAGCCATCGGAGCCGCGCGGGTTGCAGAAAAACACCACATAGCCGCGGGCGGCATGCAGCTGCCATTCCAGCCACATGGCATGAATGGCAGGGCTCCACATCACATGCGGCCCGCCGTGAATATTTAAAGCCAGCGGCCATTTCTCCCTGGGGTCGAAATCGGG
>JARROY010000256.1:0-3992 GCA_037383445.1 Anaerolineales bacterium
CCAGGCTATACCACCCAGCATTACTATCCCGGCTGAAAAGAGAAAAATGGCAACAGCTTCTGAAATGCCACGCGTTTTTCCAGAATTGAGTAAGATTCCCTGGTACCAGCTTTGGACACCATTTAAACCTGGCAGAAGAAACCCAAACCAAATTCCGTTGCCTGCCAGGCGCGCAAGTTCCGGCGAGAGACCGGAAAAATTTTCTAACCAAATATTTGCTAGCGGCGTTGCCGCGATTAATAGGAGTGTGCCAGTTGTCCCAACTGAGAGCAGTATCGTGAACCGACGTAAAGATTTGGTCGAGAATGGTTGATCCAAGAGAGCAACCACAACTTCGTTGAACGCTACCCCCATGCTGCGTAACATAAAAAGCAGACCAGAAAGCACAGGCCAAACAGCGAGTGATTCCAGGGCACGCGGCATACGGCTGATGGCTGCGCTGCCCATTGGTTGTATCAAAAGTGTGAGTAACGAGGTCATAACTAAGGGAAGATAGAACTTGAAAAACGCTCGGTAGGTAAGAGCGGGTTGAACAGGGGGAGCAGGTCTCAAATCTTCGCGGAGAAACGGTTTTACTCTCAATCCAATGTATATGGCTTCCGCAGTCACGCCCGAAGCAACTGCGCTCGTGGCGACCACGATACCAGGAAGTTTGAGAAAAAAGCCAATACCTAATACGAGGATATCTAAACCGAGACGAACCCCTGTAGCAATACCAATAATGTTCGTGTGCCCAAACCGGATCATGATGCCTTGATGCAAACGACGGTAGGCGATTGTCCATGTCCAGGGGGTCATGATAATCAGGCCAATTCGAGCCGGCTCAATAATTTCTGAAGGTGCATCGAGGATACCTTCGGCGACAGTATAGTACAAGGGGGAGAGCGCTAAGAGAAGATGAAGGGCGGTGAGAACACCCCCAGCCCACATCATGTAAGTATAGAGTTTTTTATACGAAGCCCAATCTTTGCTGAGCGCAGTGGATGCTGCCAGGAGCATGATGATGGGCGCCTCTATGATAAGAGCAATTGGAAAAACAATGCCACCATAGGCTGCCAGGTTGATTTCTGGTTCAACTAGCCTGGCAACCACTGCACTGAGAATAGGTAATTCCATCCCCATCAGCAGCCAGCTGGCAGCCAAGGGGATCCAGACTTTGAAAATACGGGATAAGGATAATGATGAATTGGTCATGGTAAATATTTTCTAGATATTTAGGTTATTGAAGAGCGCATGAATTCTATCACTAGATGCTCATATTTCAACCACCCAGTCAATTTTTTAGGTGTGGGATGAGGGAATCATGAAATGCCCCGTAAAACCCTCCTGCTTCAGATACCGTTTTGAAAGCCAAGAGGAAAATGCAGAAAAAGCCGGAGAGATCTGGCCAGGTCTGGAATCGGTGCTGTGGGCGGTAATGGACCCATCTCGAACCATTTCCTTCCTCATTTTCGGCAAATGAGGGTGGTTTTCTAACAGAATCTTAGTCTGAAGGCTCATTCGCGTCAAGGAACGCTGGCGTTACCTATTTTGGATACAAATAATACATCTAAATTATAATGGATTTATGCCCTATGATAAAAATAATTTATGGCTCAAGCCTTGAATTTTTGGCCCACGCAAATTCGAAATTACAAAAAAGGAAACATCTTATACTGGCAAGGTGATCCAGTGGATGTAATTTTTTTATTAAGGATGGGGCGATAAAAATTGTCTTCGGGAACCAGATCTTCCAGCGAAATTGATTCGTGTTGCTTGAAATCCCTGGTTTTGCAACCAAGCATGGCGCACCTCCATCACAGGTTCAAACGCTGTGCCACTGCTTCAAGTTCGTCATCCGTGATACCCAGATAGCGCTTAGTGTAAGCGATGCTTTCATGGTTGTGTTTGTGCATGATGAGCGTCAAATCTACCCCACTCATGCGAGCATGATAGCCCCAGGTCTTGCGCAAACTGTGAGTGCCGAAGTTCCCGGATAGACCTGCTTCACGACAAATGGAAGTAATAAACTTCCAAGCCTGGCCGCGTTTTATAGGAGTAGTGTAATCATGTGTAGTTGAGCTGAAGAAGACAAAGTTATCACTGTTTTTTCCAATATCTGAATATTCAGCCAGATATTCTTCCAATACTTCTCGGATGCTGGTGTTGATTACCACTTCTTGTCGTTTGCCGCGTTTACGTTCCTTGATCCAGAATCTTTTTTTGATCCTCTCCTGCTCGTCAAAAAAGTGATTGACTTGTAATTGCAGCAAGTCTGAGATTCGCAGTGCTGTATTGATCCCAACCACGAACAACAACAAATCACGGAAACGTTTCTGCCCTCGTAATAGATTTTTAATTTGTGCGATCTTTTTGCGGTTACGAATGGGTTCTACAAAGTTCATAAATCAAGGTAAACACAATTCGTGTCATTCCATATTGTGTCCACTAAGAACACACTAGCAGATTTGGGAACAAGAAGCAAGTGCCGATATATCGGCATTTTTCAATTCCGAATAGACACAATATAGATTTTGTTCACCATATATATCAAATTAGTTATATAATGAAAGATATAACTTTCACAATTTGAACCAGGTATTAATCTGATGCCGTATAAAATCCCTTTTATTTTAGGCATTAGACGGCAAAAAATGCCGCCCATAAGTAGTTATTCGGGCCGTATAAACACATGTTGGGCGACTTCCTAATAAATGTATATGGTTAGTTGGCTATAAAAACATTTAAAGGAGAAATCTAAAATGATAAAAGATTATCAGACCGCAATTGTTACTGGTGCATCAAGGGGTGTTGGGGTATATATCGCTAAAGCCTTGGCAAAAGAAGGCATGAATTTAGTTTTGGCTGCCCGAAATGCGGATGGCCTTGACAATACTGCGAAAGAGATCAAAGCGTTCGGCGGGCGAGTTGTTGCTGTTCCAACCGACCTTACCGACCGAAACGACCTGGAAACTCTGGTCTCGACAGCCGAATCCGAGTTCGGGGCGATCGATGTACTGGTAAACAATTCTGCCCTGGATAGCACCACATTCTTCCATAATGAAAGTCCAGATGGTATTGAGCAATTGCTGTATGTAAATCTCACCGGTCCGATTATTTTGACTCGATTGGTGCTGCCAGGCATGCTGCAACGAAGAAGAGGACATATTGTCAATATCGTCTCATTAGCCGCAAAGATACCCTTTCCGAATGATGTGATGTATGCTACATCCAAAGCAGGGTTGGGACACTTTACGTCTTCTTTACGAGCCGAAAGTAGAGGGACTGGCGTTAGCGCCTCTGCGATTCTGCCAGGCATGTTCACTGACACCGGCCTGTCAGCACAAGCGCTAAAGGATGTTGGAATGACTAAACCAAAGTCAGTGCCGACATCTCCTCCCGAGACAGCAGGTAAAGCTGTAATCAATGCTATCAGAAATGACCTTGCCGAGGTTGCTATTCCAGCCCCTGCCATAATGTTCACCCGAATTGCTCCATTGGGTACTCTTTTTCTCAAGGGTACAGGTGTCATGGCTATGCTTAAAAAAGTTGCCACAAGTCGCGGACGGGCAAAGGACTAAAGTCGGCTGAATGGTGGTTGGCTTTCTTTGCGGGCCGCCCAACAAAGCGTTCTAAGAACGTAAAAACGTTCATATTGGAAAAATGATGGCTTGCCTTCATGCAGAGGTGCACCTGACGTGTGGGATTCTGCGGCATTTTCAAGTATTTTTCTGGCTTCGAGTTTTTCCTGCTCCCAAGCAGAGTCCATACCCACCCACACGCAGGTAAGCCAATCGTTCGACGGATTTTTTGTAGAGGCTTGATACAAGCATCTTGATTTTGAGATATTGGTCAACTCCCAATTTATACAGTTTTCCCCGATTCTCAAACTTCAACATAGAAAGAACTCCTCAGCTCTGAGGAGTTCTTTCGTGTGGGCGGTAATGGACTCGAACCATCGACCTTTGCGATGTCAACGCAACGCTCTAACCAACTGAGCTAACCGCCCGCGG
>JARROY010000257.1:0-3982 GCA_037383445.1 Anaerolineales bacterium
CCTTGGGATCAACTCGGGGATTGCCGGCAGCGCCGCCGATACCTACAACCGGGATTCCACCAGTGAAGATATCCTGCTGGTCGTATTTACGATCCTATTGCTGATCGTCAATGCAATCTCTGTCATCGGCTTGCAAGTGGGCAAGCAGACCCGCAACACCCTGCTCAATGGCTTAATTGAAATGTATCAAGATAATCAGGTGGAGAAATATTACAACCCCACCTTGCTGGGCAACTATAACCGGCGCTATACCCTCTTCACTGGTGTGATTGCCTGCCTGGGAATTACAGCGGTGATTGTACCGTTGATCGTTCGTTTTATCTGACCGGTAAGAAAGTTCAGTTCAGATTTGTCCAAAAAATAGGCGGACCTCCTTGTGGATAGCCCGCCTTGGGATAATTTTCGTTGTCTAGTTCTGTTATAATTGCACCATCAACTAGAGGAGGATGCCCCCAACAGCATCCTCTGCTTTTGTCTTATGAGCGAACAAAACAAATCACATCCTAGTACTTTACGTGATACCCTCGGCCGTGCCTTGCGAGACTTGCGTATTTCGGTTACCGACCGTTGTAATTTCCGCTGCACTTATTGTATGCCTAAGGAAATCTTTGGCCGCGGTTATCGGTTTTTACCCCACGATGAGGTCCTCACTTTTGAGGAAATTACGCGACTTGTGCACATTTTTGCCTCCTTGGGAACGCGCAAGCTGCGCCTGACGGGGGGAGAGCCGTTTATGCGCCGTGAATTGGAAACGCTTGCGGCAATGCTGGCCAAAGTCCCTGGAATTGAGGACTTGGCGATTACTACTAATGGCTCTTTTCCTACAGATCGGGTCGCAAGCATTAAAGCCGCCGGAGTCAAACGTATGACAGTCAGCCTTGACGCCCTCGACGATGAGACCTTCTTCAAGATGAACGATATGAAGGTGCCGGTCTCCCGCGTGATGGGGTGGATTGATGCTGCCATTGATGCCGGTTTCGCCCCGCTGAAAATCAATATGGTTGTCAAACGCGGGATCAATGAACACAGCATTCTGCCGATGGCGCGCTATTTTAACCGCCCGGAAACTATCCTGCGCTATATTGAATTTATGGATGTGGGGACCAGCAATGGTTGGCGCATGGATGATGTCGTGCCGGCTAGAGAGATTTTGCAGCTTGTGAATCAGGAAATGCCGATTGAACCGATTGCTCCCAACTACCCAGGGGAAGTGGCCACCCGCTTCCGCTACCGGGAGACTGGCAACGAAATTGGGGTAATTGCCTCGGTGACGATGCCGTTCTGCCGCGGCTGCACCCGGGCCCGGCTTTCGGCTAATGGTTCCCTGTATACCTGTCTATTTTCGGCTGAGGGCCATAACTTGAAAACTATACTGCGCTCTGGGGCTTCTGATGAAGAGATCACCCAAACGATTGTTAATCTGTGGACAAAGCGCAGCGACCGCTATTCTGAACTAAGGTCTGAAGAAACCTCAGATCTGCCCAAGGTGGAGATGTCCTTCATTGGCGGCTAATATAAATATGCAAGAATTTAACCAAGAAAAACCAACTACGATCATTTTTGACCTTGATGGCACACTGCGCGAGAGCGTTCCCGGCGGTGACCATTTTATGCTGGAGTATGCCCAATCTTTGGGAGTTGAGTGCAGCTCAGAATGTTTTCTTCGTGCCCGGCAGTGGGCTCACCGCTACTGGGCGAGCTCTGAATGCCTGCTGATGGACCAGGAGACTTATGGCAAGGGTGAGGCTACTTTTTGGGAAAACTACGCCCGCCGCACTCTGGAAACGATTGGTGCACCGGCCGAACAAGTGAAAAAACTAGCTCCTTTACTGCATGCCCATATGTACGAAAACTACCGCCCGCAGGATACTATCCCCGGGGATGTCTTTCCGACATTGACAAGACTGCGAGATGCAGGATTTACTATCGGGCTGCTCACCAACCGGACAGACCCGGCGGATGAGTATCTTGCTCAAGTTGGCCTTGAGGAGCATCTTGAGTTTTATATCTCCGCTGGACAGGTGGGGGTTTGGAAACCAGACCCTGAAATTTTTTACTACACGATGGGAGTGGCACGCTCGCTTCCCAGCCAGACCATCTATATTGGCGATAATTACTACGCCGACATTGTGGGTGCCCGCAACGTGGGCATGATTCCAATCCTGATCGACCGCGACCGCATTTGGGACGATGCGGACTGCCAGGTGATTTATGAGATTGGTGAACTGACCGAAATACTCCAATTGGCATAGTCTGTTTTGAGATGAACGATTCAGTCCACCCATTTAAAACGCGCCCTCACTGGACGTTGTTGGCGTTGTCAGTTCCGGTATTGGTTTCCATGATCGCCGAACCGCTGACCGCCTTGGTGGACACGGCTTTTATTTCCTCTCTGGGGGTAAATCCATTGGCCGCCCTTGGTGTGGGCACGACTGCCTTATCGAGTTTGTTTTGGATTTTCAACTTCTTAGGGGTCGGCACCCAAACGGAAGTGGCGCAGGTTTTTGGAAAAGGCAGGGTTGAACAAGCCAAGAAAATCGCCAGCCTTGCCCTGGCATTAGCCCTTGGTTTCGGTCTGTTCCTCATTCTTGTGATCAGCCCAATATCCAATTGGTTAGCCGAACTTTTAGGTGCATCGGGGGAAGTCCAGGAATTGTCTGTAACATATATGCAAATTCGTTTGTACGGCGCCCCGGCCGTGCTGCTCTTGATGGTCGCATTTGGAGCCTTACGCGGTTTGCAGGATATGCGTTCTCCATTATGGATCGCGCTGGGAGTGAATGTCCTTAACTTGCTGTTGGACTGGGCGCTCATCTTTGGTCCCGGACCTTTTCCAGAACTGGGTGTCGCCGGCTCGGCACTGGCCAGCACTATCAGCCAATGGTTGGGGGCCCTGGCGGGAATATTAATCACCGCTCGCAAGATCGGCCTTTCCACCGAATTCACACTGCGGGACGCACAAAAACTGCTGAAAGTCGGGGGGGATTTGTTTATCCGCACGGCTCTTCTCAACATATTTTTGGCATACACCACCCGGGTAGCCAACAGCATTTCCCCGGATGCCGGAGCGGCGCATCAGGTCATCCGACAGGTGTATGTATTTACTGCACTTGCTTTAGATGCCTTCGCTTCCACGGTCCAATCCCTGGTTGGCTATTTCGTCGGTCAGGACTCGGTCGATTGGGCAAAACAGGTCGTCCGGGTAGGGATGGCGTGGAGTCTCGGGACTGGGATTGCGCTTGGAGCTCTGATGTGGTGGGGGCGCCAACCGTTGATTGATCTCATGGTGCCGATAGCTTCGATTAACGTGTTTTTACCGGCCTGGGCGATCTCAGCCCTCAGCCAACCATTCAACTCGCTCGCTTTTCTGACTGACGGCGCCCATTGGGGGACCGGTGACTATAAATTTTTACGCAACGCAATGTTGGCAGCAACGCTGATCGGGGTTGCAGGTATTTGGTTGGTGGTAGAGCAGGGAAAATTACAGACTCTGTACTGGGTTTGGATTGTGACCGCTGTTTGGGTCTTGGTGCGGGCAGGTTTTGGCGTGCTGCGCGTCTGGCCGGGACGTGGTAACAGCATCTTCCGATCTGCAGCTTGAGCGATTATGATTGAAATGTTGGGGATATTGAAGTAAGTTTTTATTAAAATAAAACCCATAAAGAACTTACCAATTAATGATAAAAAGCACCTGCAAAGGTGCTTTTATGTTTAGTGTGGGGGAATGGCCTCCCCATTGAACCTGATTAAGTATAAACTAGACTGCCTTGATGGTTTTGACCTCTGGGAAGAACTGGCGCACTGTCCCAGCGACCCAGCCCTGCAAAGATGTTTCGGTAAGCGGGCAGCCGTCGCAGGCGCCTCCCAAGGACACCTCAACTGTGTCATCTTGATACGAGACCAGCTTGACCCAGCCGCCGTGATATTGTTCAATATAAGCGCTGATATTTTCAATCAGAGCTTTCATCCGTTCCTGATCACT
>JARROY010000258.1:0-3978 GCA_037383445.1 Anaerolineales bacterium
CTCCACAAGGAGTTCATTTTAGGGGAGCAAGTGATTTTGTGCAGGAGTACCAATCGGGACAACAAACTCCGGAGAACGTTGCCCAACGCGTCAGCGATGTTTTGAAGGACAGCGACCAGCGCAACCCCCCACTGCGAGCGGTGATTGCTTATGATGTAGAAGATATTATGGAACAAGCGCGAGCATCTGCTGAACGCTATCAAAAGGGGACGCCGTTAAGCTTGCTGGATGGGGTTCCAATAGCGGTGAAGGACGAGATGGATATGGTCCCATACCCGACGACAGTCGGTACGGCATTTCTGGGAAAGGAACCCGCCAGGGAGGATTCAACCGTGGCAGCACGCTTGCGAGAGAAAGGCGCGTTGCTGATCGGGAAGGCGAACATGCATGAGATCGGGATCAATGTGACAGGGCTGAACCCCCACCATGGGATTGCCCGCAACCCTTACAGCCTGCAGCGCTACACCGGAGGCAGTTCCAGCGGACCGGCATCAGCAGTCGCGGCCGGTCTATGTCCGATTGCGATTGGGGCAGATGGTGGAGGATCGATCCGCATTCCCGCGTCATTCTGCGGAGTAGTGGGGATAAAGTCTACATATGGGCGGGTGAGCGAGTTCGGTGCGGCTCCACTGTGTTGGAGTGTGGCGCACATAGGTCCAATCACTGCCAATGTGCGGGATTTGGTGCTGGCCTGGAGCCTGATCGCCGGACCGGATGAAAAAGATCCCAATACGCTGGTCCAGCCACCTCTAAACTTAGAGAATTGGACAAACCTCGATCTAAGTGATCTCTCGATCGGGGTATATTGGCCATGGTTCCGCCATGCGGCCCCAGCGGTGGTAGAGAGCTGCGAGCAAATGGTGAAATATTTTGAAGACCGTGGAGCTAAAATAGTTTCGATTGAAATCCCGGACTTAGAAGCAGGCCGTATCGCCCATCTGATCACGATTGCCTCAGAAATGGCCCAAGCGATGGATCCGTATTGGGCTGAACATGGCAACCAATTTGGATTGGATGTTCAAACCAATTTGATTCTAGCCAGAAATTTTACCTCACGAGATTATATCCAAGCTCAGAGGGTCCGCACCCGCCTGATCGGTCATTTTATGAGTGCTTTTGAAGAGGTAGATGTCATCCTGACCCCAGCGACCGGCCTGACCGCGCCTGAAATTAAACCAAATGCTTTACCCGATGGTGATTCTGATCTTACCGTATTGAATGAGATCATGCGCTTTGCCCAACCGGCAAATATGACCGGCTTACCGGCGATCGCTTTCCCCGTTGGTTATGACCAAGCTGGAATGCCGATCAGCATGCAGGCGATGGGCAAACCCTGGGACGAGCGGACTTTATTCCGGCTGGCTTTGGCAGCGGAAGGTGTTGTCGAAAGGCGAAAACCCATCTGGCATTATTCACTGCTGGAGAATTAGGAAGCAGTCTCTTATTCTAATAACAGAACGACCTCTTCAATCTCTTTCCCGCGGGCATTGGCAAACCCCCATTGGGTACCAGTGATGGTAAAGCCGCATTTCTCTAGGACGCGGATTGAGGCGATATTATCTTTGGCTGCTCGGGCGTGTAGCGGTCGGATGGGGAGTTCTTCCAGAAAAGCAGTCAAGGCAGCCGTGGCGATGCCTTTACCCCAAAACTGTCTGCCGATCCAATAGCTGATCTCAGCATCTCCCATTAATTCGTATTTGAGAACAAAGCCCGCCACTTGTTCCTCGATGAGGATCGTACGGATGATGATGGAGGGTTCGTGCATGATCTTGATCCAATGAGCATTGAACGCTGCCCGATCAGTGGGGTCTTTGCTGGTGAAGGCTGCCATCCAGTTCGCCTTTGGGTCGAGTTGGTGTTGGAAAAAAGAGTCTAGATCATTCTCTTGAACTTCCCGCAAAAGAATTTTTGGGCGCTGATTATTATGAACCATGATTAGGTTGTTTCGATAGACTGGTTTTATATCCCTGTTTGTAGATGGGTCCTTTACTTTAGAAAACCCAGTAACGAGCTGTAGCCATCAGGATAGCTGCCAGTATTAAGCATATGATATTCACCAATCCACCAGTTTTTAGTTGGGCTTGCATAGACTGCATTGATTTGAGTTGGTCCTCGGTGGGAGGTGTTCCTTGGCTTTGAATTTCCATGCCCAGTTTACCTAAGGCAGTTGTGTTGCTTCCAACTTTAACACCATAATATAGCCCGATAAGCGCAGCAATTGCTCCGAGACCGAAGCCTATCCCCGGTCCGGAAAGAAACCAGTTATTCTTGAAACCATTCGTATCAATCCAATATAAGACTGCTCCTGCTCCGACCGTTGTGTAAGCAGCAATATAGATCATTTTTATCAATGAAGTATTTTGAGCGATGTAGCCCATAAATTTTTGCCCAGTCTCCTTTGTGGCTTGGGCAGCAGGGGAAAGAAAGAAGAAACTCAATAAACCAGAACCGACCCAAAAAATACCCCCTAGAATATGCAGCAAACGTAAAACAATTTTTAATACAAGCATCACGACCTCCGATAATTGGACTTAAGTTGTCGCAATTATACTCCTATTAGGCGTGTTTTTGTGTGAATTAACAGGCTGGACGAGAACCATTTTTAGATTAAACAAAAATGCAGTACGTTATGTACTGCATTTATTTAACCTCACCTAAGAATTAAGGCAAAGGCTGCCAGCTGGGCATCTTATCTCTTGCAGGGTGGTTGGTCAGATTAGTCTGAAACCGCCCACCGAAGTCCATTGTGTAAATCTCCCAATTGCCATCTCTGGATGAAGTAAATACGATCCAATAGCTGTCAGGTGACCAGGCTGGATCGTAGTTTAAGCCGGGTGTGTCGAGGGAGCGGACGGTAGCCCCGTTTGAATTGGCATCCAGCAGGAAGATACGGCGATTGTTGCCGGAGGTACGGACGAACACAATCCAATCGCCATTCGGTGACCAGGCCGGTTCGATCGCTTTTCCGATCCGGTCAGGTTCATCCCAGCGAACATCATACAGCTGTGGTTCAAGGTCGTACAGATTCTGGGCATCGGGCGGATGGTCGTTTTCATCCCAAACGCGCACATTTAAGGTAAAGAAAAAGGTGCTGGAGAACATAAGCGTATTTCCATCAGGAGAAAAAGTCGGGTTGTACTCCTCGAACTCGATGCTGACTCGTTGCTGGTCGCTGCCATCTGTATTCATGACGGTGAGCTGGCGGGTGCCGCCAAACCGGTGGCTGACAAATACAATTTTTGATCCATCCGGCGACCAGATTGGATCCTCATCAACACCTTTTGTCTGTGTCAGGTTGGTCTGGTTGCTGCCATCAGCATCCATCACCCAGATATCCAGGTTGAGTGCAGTGTTGTAGAGTCCCAAACCCCCATCGGCTGCGTATAGAATCTGGCTTCCATCAGGTGACCACATCGGCCAGCTCTTATCGGTTTCGTCGAAGGTAAGCTGGGTAACATTTCCTCCATCTGAGTCCATCACAAAAATCTGGTCATACCCGCTAGCATCCCGATCGCTGACAAAGGCGATCTTCCCGCCGGCTCCTAACGGTGTAGGCTGGGGTGGAGGTGTTTGTGTGATGGTTGGCTCTTGGGTAGGCATGGTCGTGGGAGTATCTGTGGAGACAGATGCTGCAGGAATATCCGTGTCACTTGGTTGGGGGGTACTGCTGGGCAAGCTGATCTGCGCCGCATTGGTGGCACTGGGTATGGCAGCCACCTCGGTGGATGAGTCATCTTTTTCCCCGCCAAACAGCAATATAGCACCTACCACAACTGCAGCAACCACCACTAAACCCAATAAGTAAAATGCCAGCCGTTTGGGCTTTGGTTTTGATGGAGCATCTGCCGCCGGCAGGGTGGGTTCTTGCAGTCCCAGAGTAGGTTCAGGGATGCCCTGAGTGGCTTCTTCCTGCATGGCTTGGGTAGGTGCAGGACCACCTTGGGTGGTTAGAGGTAGATCTTGAGAAGGTTGTTGTCT
>JARROY010000259.1:0-3977 GCA_037383445.1 Anaerolineales bacterium
ATTTGTGATTGTGATGTGCACCAGGGAAATGGAACTGCCAGTATTCTCCAGAATGTTCCCGATATCTATACTTTTTCAATCCATGGAGAGAAAAACTTCCCGTTTCGGAAGGTGAAAGGTGATCTGGATGTTGGCTTGAAAGATGGGACTGAAGATGAAGAATACCTGGAAGCACTTGACGGAGCTCTAGATTATATTTTGGCGCGTTTCAAACCAGAGATGGTCATTTATCTTGCTGGAGCTGATCCATATTGTGAAGATCGATTAGGGCGTTTGGCTTTGAGTAAGGAAGGGCTCCTGGCACGTGACCACCTAGTTTATTCTACATTTTTTAAGATGGGTATCCCAATCGCCGTAGTGATGGGTGGGGGATATGCTCGGGAGGTTTCCGACATTGTTGAGATACACCTAGGGACTCTCCGAACAGGGTTAGAAGAATGGAGGAAAGCATATCAGAGAAAGTGTTTCTGAGAAGGAGAATGCTGTTACTGTTTGGTATATAATTTGATCAAAACTTTACTTCGATTGATAAAAAACAAGTTTGAATAATGATAGTATCGGCACAGGTCAGAGGAGATTATGAACGATAATACTGATTCAAAGATCCGGATGTATATCACTAGGTGGTGTCCAGACTGTTTCCGCGCCAAGGCAGTTTTGAGGCGGTTGAAAGTTGATTTCATTGAGATCGACGTAGATAAAGATAAAACAGGTTACCAGATTGTGGTTGAACATAATGGAGGGAAACGAGTGGTCCCAACAATCTTTTTTCCCGATGGTTCGGTATTGGTAGAGCCTTCGAACCAGACATTATCGGAAAAGATCATCGAATTAGGCTTGGTGAAAGGTTCTGAATGAATATGCTGGTTTATGTCATGGGTTTGAGGGAAACAATCTAGATGAACCGGGTGTAAACTGATTTTGCGAGGGACAAAAATTTGGACTTTCATTTAAAAAATAACCAAAAAGACACGCTAGATGTTGATATTTTTGTGGGGGAATAAAAACTATTCGCACTTAGGTGCTTGACATCTTATCGGATGCACTGCAAACTGGTTAAGTGATGAATATGATTTCTTTGATGATTGTTGAAGACAATGAAAGACTCAGGTCTGCGCTGAAGGTGGGCCTGGAAGATACCGGTCGAGTCCAGGTGATGTTTGACTGTTCTCGGGGGGAGGATGCCCTGGATTTCTGTTTGAATACTCAGCAGCCTGATGCAATTTTGATGGATGTGCAGTTGGCGGGAGAGTTGAATGGAATCCAAGCAGGAGTGGCTATTCGGCGGGAGTTCCCCCGTATGCCTGTGGTCTTCTATTCCATTCAGGATGATGATTCCTATTACCGTGATTTTCGAGATTCCGGCATTCTCAGCCATTATGCTTATGTGCGTAAATCAAATTACCTGCTGCCCAAAATGATCGTACCGCTTATTGAGGACGCTATCATCGGTCGCAATATGATTGATCCGGATATTGAAATTAGAGTGCAGGAGGTTCGTCATAAAGATGAGCAATCCCCGATGAGTCTGCTGGAACCCAATGAGCAGGAAGTCGCAAAAATGCTTGCTCAAGGAATGACCAATGAGCAAATCGCCAAAATATTGGGGTTCAAGGATAAACGCACTATTAGTCGTACAAATGGTCAAATATACACTGCTTGGGGGTTAAATACTACCACCACCGATGAAAAAATTGCTCGAACACGTGCCACAATTATTGCGCAAACCGGGCGGATGATCCAATGGGATGATGCAGGCCGAGCATATATTCTAAACGAACGCGCTGAATGGCAGCCTTGGGAGACTGAATGACCGGCCAGTTGGTGTTGGACTGGGCAATATTAGCGCTTTCCCTTGCGAATACAATTTTACTGATGTGGCTGGGGACAACTGTGCTACTGAATACTGAACGGCGTACCTGGGGAGGCTGGCTGGCAGCAGCTGGTTTACTCCTGGGTGGGGTGTTCTTCATCAGCCATACCGCCATATTAGGTTTTGGCCTGAGTGCAATTGGGGCTGGAATTAATTTATGGTGGGCGGTTGGTCTTACAGCCGTGACGATTCTGCCATTTTTATGGTATGTGATGATGCTTTGGTATTCTGGGTTTTGGCAGAAGCCTATCATAGGGAAGAATTCCCTGGTCCGCAGGCATCGTATCTTTCTTACGATTGCCGGCATCCTGGTGATCGGGTTATTAATGATCGCGATCGCCACTCGAAGCAGCCCGGTTACCGGGAGCTACCCAACTCGCGGTTTGGAAGAAAGTGTGATGATCAATGGCCAACCATTGGTATTAGTGATGTATCCAATTTATGTGCTTGTATGCCTGGTTTTCTCATTGGATGCATTGAACAAACCAGGTCCTAGTCAGCGGCGTATGGGTGAGTTAGCCCGCCAGCGTGCCCGCCCATGGCTGATCGGTGCTACCATGGCTTTGGTCATGGTGAGTTTGGTTGTGGGGATTGTCTTTGCATGGTTGTTCGGATACACAGGCGATTTTAGTTCTCTGACAGATGAGGTTGTGCGGATCGCCTGGTTTGATTTACTGATCGAAGCATTGATCTTCTTAGCGGTAATCCTCCTTGGTCAGGCGGTTGTGGCATATGAGATTTTTACCGGGCAAACCTTGCCGCGTAGAGGCTTTATGCGCCAATGGCAGCGAGCGATCCTTCTATCCCTGGGTTATGGTATTGTGATTGGATTTACATTTTCTGCCAATTTACGGCCAATTTATGGCGTGCTGCTTTCGGCGTTGTTGATGACCTTCTTTTTTGCCTTGCTCAGTTGGAGAATGGTTTCGGAACGGCAGCGAGCAATTGCGAACTTACGACCTTTTGTGGTTAGCGAAAGATTTTATGATCTGCTGGTATCTCCCGCGTCTCAGAAAGACCTTGATCTTGGACAGCAGACACCTTTTAATGCACTGTGCCAGGAGGTGTTGAATACACGTCTGGCAATCCTTTCTGCTATCGGTCCATTGGCTCCATTGGTGGGTAAACCGCTACATTATTTGGATGTTACCGGTAATCAATTTTCCAAATTGCCCGATCAAGAAAGCATCGCTGGGATACTCCCGCAGCTTTCACCTGAAGTATCCATCCTGCGGATGGAATTAGAAATTCTGCCGGGAATTGAGTGGGTGGTTCCATTGTGGAGCCAACGCGGTTTGGTAGGGATATTATTACTGGGCAGCAAGAGAGATGGAGGAATTTACTCCCAAGAAGAAATTGAAATTGCTCAATCAATAGGTGAACGATTACTTGATACCAAGGCTAGCACGGAGATTGCCCAGCGGTTGATCGGCTTGCAGCGACAGAGAATGGCAGAAACTCAGGTGTTAGACCAACGTGCCCGGCGTGTGCTGCACGATGAAGTTTTACAGCAGCTACATACTGCCATCCTCCATTTGGATAAGGGAGGTGAGAAATTGGAATTGGGGAAACAAGAAGCACTTGAAATGCTTACTGATGTACACGGCCAAATCTCTTCACTGCTGCGTTCGATGCCGGGTACTTCCCCTCCTCAGATCACCGATTTTGGGTTAATAGGCGCGCTGCGCAGGTTGATAAAAGAGGAAATGGGCAGCGCATTTGAAAGTGTGACTTGGAATGTTCCCCCTGACTTTGATGAGAAAACCTCCGGTATAACTTCTCTAGAAACTGAAGTTCTGTTTTATGCTGCCCGGGAAGTTATTCGAAATGCTGCTCTGCATGGGAGACCTTTGGAAGATAATCGCTCTTTTAACCTATCTATTAAAGTCAAGCTGGATCCCCGGCTAACTATTGTGATTGAAGATGATGGAGTTGGGATCGATGCCCAACATCAACATCCTAATGGAGGGCAAGGGTTAGTCTTACACAGCACCATGATGGCTGTGATTGGTGGGGAGCTAGTGGTGGAGAGTGAACCTGCTCAATATACACGCGTGATACTACGTTTGCCCTAAAAAGCCAGATATATTGCATCAGGCTTGGC
>JARROY010000260.1:0-3970 GCA_037383445.1 Anaerolineales bacterium
GGTAAAATTACCCTATTCCCTTCAAATTTAAAATTGGTTACAGGTTCCTTCCAATCCTTGGCAAAAAAATAGTAAAATAGACAAATGTCCTCTAATATATCTCCTTATTCGCCTAGTATTGTCGACAGGTTAAATGATTGGATAAATCGGCAGCGAATGCCTGCCTGGCTAATCTATGTAGCCTTATATCTGGTATACCTTATAATCGACCAGAGTTTTGCATGGCTTGAACAGACAACTGCCGTAGGTCAATTTGAGCTTCGAAGAGTTCTGATATCCATTTGGCCTACCCTGACTTTGGTAATCCTCAACTACCTTGATCGTGTGGCTTTGGCCGCTTCGAAGGAATTTCGCCCATTAAGGGTTGATGATGAGGATTACAGCGAGAAAGTATTTCGACTTACAAATATGCCATCTGGATCAGTATGGATATTGACAGCTATAGGGCCTATCTTGGTAATATTATCGTATTCTTTCGACTTAGAAATTGTAAAGTTTGCTGATCGTACTACAATATCACTTGTTGCAGAGTTAGTCAGAAATGTAATAGGACTTACTCTATTCCTAGTATTTGTGTTCCATACTATTAGGCAAATGACAATCGTTTCGCAAATGCAATCTGATCTTACTGAGATTGATTTGTTTAATTCAACACCACTGTATGCTTTTTCGATTTTGACATCAAGAACAGGGATTGCGTGGGTCTTTTTGCTATCTACCTCGCTAACATTTTTGTATCTTTCTGGCACCGCTTATGCTGGGGTATCTACTGCTTTGATTATTACATTTATCACCAGCGAAATTATGCTTGCATTAGCTTCTTTCATTCTTCCACTAGTCAGCCTGCATGCTCAAATGGAAAAGGCAAAGGGACGATTGATTGATGAGATCAACATGTACATGAAAACCAGTATTGACAAGATGGAAAGTGAGTTAAAAATCCTGGATCCAGGAAAAGCATCCGCCAAACGAGATTTGGTTGAAACATTAAAAATGCAGCAGAGTTACGTTCGTGAGCTGCGTACTTGGCCGTGGAAATCTGAAACCTTGCGAGGTTTTCTTTCTGTTATTTTTCTCCCGATACTGATTACAGTGATTCAACAATTGATTGAAAGATTATTCTAAGGCAAAACTGGGAAGATTGAGAGAAACGAATTTGGTCGCTCATTGCACGCTAAATCTTTTCAATACAAACGATGGGTTGCCTGGAGAGTATAAACTGGGTCTTCAGAAACTCATTCTGCCGCCGACTGGTCTTTGCCGGCTTGCTTCCTGATTTGTTCTGCCAGTTGTTCTTCAAGGTCATCCAACTCGGCCATCATTGCCGGAGGGATGGAGTGCGCCGGCATTCTGCTCCGCAACTCTTCAATTAACTGCTTGAGTTCTTCAATCCGATCGTTCATCATTCTATCTCACTGAATACCCAGTCCCCGCCGAGCATCGTCGCACTGGGTTTAAGGTGCCGCAGGTCATCCACCGGGAGGGTGAACGGGTCCTGGTCGAGAACGATCAGGTCGGCCAGGAAGCCTGGTGCCAGAACACCCAGATGATCTTCCATTCCGCTTGTGTATGCTGGTCCCGAAGTGTAGGCTTGCAAAGCCTCCATCAGCGAGAGTTTTTCCTCTGAGTACCACCCCTCCGGACCTGGCTCGCCATCGGCTGTTTTGCGGCTGACGGCTGCATGCAGCCCGTAGAACGGGTTAGGACTGTCCACCGGGGCATCGGAGCCAAAAGTGAGTTTGGTGTTTGCCTTTAGCAGGGTGCGCCAGGCGTATGCGTACCGGGAGCGGTCACCCCATCCGGCGTCGGCCATTTTCATATCAGAAGTTGCATGAATGGGCTGCATCGAGGCGATCAGATCGAGCTGAGATAGTCTAAGGGTATCTGCTGGGTGCAGCAGTTGGACATGTTCGATCCGGTGCCGCAGGTGGGGGAGGTGATGCTCTCGTTCGTAGCGCCGCAGTTGTTCGAAGCCGTTGAGAATCTGGTGGTTGGCCGCATCTCCGATGGCATGCACTGTCAGGGATAGGCCATTCTGTACTGCTTTCTGCCCGAAGTCCACCAGACCTTCCGCGTCCAGCAGCAGCATCCCCCGGTTATTGGGACTGTCCTGGTAGGGTTCGAGCATCGCCGCTGTACGCGGTCCCAAGGCGCCATCGGCAAAAGCTTTAATCGATCCGATCTTGAGGAAATGATCACCCAGCCCGGAACGCATCCCGCTCTCAATAAACGTATCCAGGGATTCCACGGGCAGGTTTTTGTTCACCCGCAATTTTAAGCGGCCCTGGCTGTGTAAGGTCTGGAGGGTGATGAAGCTGGGGATGCGGTCAAAGTCGTGAACGCCTGTGATTCCCATCCGCCAGAGATGTTCCTGAGTATGCTCGTACTGTGCCAAAGTAGTCTCTGCTGTGGGGGACGGCAAAAGCTGGTCGAAGCATTTCATCGCTTCTTCGAGGAGTAAACCGGTTGGCTCTCCGGATGGGTCTCTTTGAATGATTCCTTTTGGCGGGTCCGGGGTGGTTGCAGTAATTCCGGCGGCTTTCAGCGCCGCGCTGTTGACCCACACCGCGTGCAAAGAAACGGCCATCAACAGAACCGGGTGGTCGGTAGTGACAGCATCCAGGTCAGCGGCAGTTGGAAATTGACCATCCCAGTTGTCCTGGCTCCAACCGTAGCCTTGAATCCAGGTTCCAGGAGGGGTTTGGGCTGCCTTTTGGGCGACTTTATCCAGGCAGGCTTGTTTGCTGCTCCCGAACAGGTCCAGCGACTGGAGTGCATTGGCATATTGGCGCAGGTGGATGTGCGAATCTGTTAAGCCGGGAAGGACTGTGCGCCCACCGAGGTTTACCTGCTTGGCCATCGAACCGAATTCCGCTTGGAGCTGCTGGTAGCTGCCAACGGCAATGATTCTTCCCTCATGCCGAAGGTGATGGTTGATGACCAGGGCATCCGCCACCGGCTGGTGGGAATCTAGGGTATGGATCTTGGCGTTATAAAGCAATTTCATCGTTTTTTGGAAGGTTAAATATTACGCGCCAGCCGCTTGCCCTTTGATTTGAGCACGGGCGCAGTTTTTTCAGCTTTTGAGCAGTCTTTCAGCGAGGGTGTTGAGATCCTCTGCATCGTAATATTCGATGGTGATCGTCCCGCCTTTGCTGGTATGCCGGATAGTGGTCTTGAAACCCATAGCGGCTTCAAGCTGTTCCTCAAGGGCGATCAATTCGGGCGATTTTGTCGGTTGAGACACTGGTTGGGTGGGGGTTACCTGTCCCTTTAAGCGGCGAACCAGTTCCTCTGTATCTCGCACGCTGAATGTTTTCTTGATGATGGTGGTGAGCGCTGCGGCTTGCTGTTCATGTGCGAGCCCCTTCAGCGCCCGGGCATGCCCTTCACTGATTCTGTTTTCCAGTAAGGCTTTTTTAACCTCGTCTGACACTTCCAGCAAGCTGAGCGTGTTGGTGACAGCCGAGCGGCTTTTACCGACGCTGTCCGCGATCTGTTCATGGGTCAGGTTGAAACTTTGTGCAAGATGCTGGTAGGCTTCAGCGGTTTCCAGCGGACTTAAGTCAGCACGCTGCACATTCTCAATGAGAGCCAGCAGCAGCATTTCTTGTGGGGTAGCTTCACGCAGCAGGGCGGGGACTGTGGTCAATTCAGCCTGTTTGGCGGCTTGCCAGCGTCGTTCCCCGGCGATCAGGTAATATTGGTCAGGCTGGTCGGCTTTTGTCAGGATGAGCGGCTGGATGACGCCGTGTTCTTTGATTGATGCGGCCAGGTCTTTGAGATCTTCCTGATTGAAAATAGTGCGCGGCTGTTGGGGGTTGGGATGGATGTTGTCCACAGCAACCTGCATAACACCGCTGTCTTTAATCGGCTTTTCGGAAGCTGGGATAAGTGCATCCAGCCCCTTGCCAAGTCCGGATCTGCGTGAGGACATAAACTGCTCCTTAGATGGAGATTGAGATACCTG
>JARROY010000261.1:0-6350 GCA_037383445.1 Anaerolineales bacterium
GCGGCTTGAATGACCTCGTTTTCCGGAGTGAAGGTCTGCAGGATCACCTTGCCGCCTAAGGGACTGCGCCCGGCTCGCCCGGCGACCTGCGATAGCACCTGGAAGACGCGTTCCCCGGCCCGGTAATCGGGTAAGGTCAGACCGACATCGGCCAGTA
Organism: Anaerolineales bacterium; assembly: GCA_037383445.1. Lineage (GTDB taxonomy): Bacteria > Chloroflexota > Anaerolineae > Anaerolineales > UBA11579 > UBA11579. The sequence continues at coordinate 158 of JARROY010000261.1, forward strand.
CAACCCCCACCAGAGTAACCAGCGGCAGATCGAGCCCCTTTGCCAGCATCTGGGTGCCGATCAAGATGTCAGCCCGGTGGTTGGTGAAGTGGCTCAAGATCAGGTCGTGGGCGCCTTTTTTACGGGTGGTCTCGTGGTCCCAGCGCAGGGTGCGGGCGTTGGGGAAAAGTTCGTGAATGTGTTCTTCCACCCGTTGGGTGCCCATCCCGTAATGCCGGATATGTTGGCCCTGGCATTCAGGGCATTTGTGCGGCATCCGGCGGGTATAGCCGCAGTGATTGCACATCAGGGCTGCTGTCTGGTGGGAGTGATCGGTATAGTCATTGGCGGCATTCTTCAATCCACCAATGTAATAGGTCAGGTTGGTATCACACCTCGGGCAAGTCAGGGTATAGCCGCAGTCCCGGCAAAAAACGTAGGTCGCTGCCCCGCGTCGGTTGAGGAACAGAATTGCCTGCTGTTCCCGGTCAAGCACCTGCTGTAGGGCTTGCTGCAGATCTCGACTGAAGATCGAGCGATTGCCAGCTTTAAGTTCTTCCCGCATATCGACCACTTCTATCGGAGGCAGATCTGTCATAGAGACTTGTTCACCTGCCGGCTGGTAGCGGGATGCAGTGTGAAATTCTTTATCGTAAGCCTGCACGGGTTCGGTATGTGCCAGAATACGGGCTGGGAGGGAGATATTCTGCCAGCGGCCTGATTGGGCATAATACAGGCTGACCAGGTCTGGTGTGGCAGAACCAAACATGCAGAGGCTGCCGGTAATTTTGGATAGTGCAAGAGCCGCTTTCCTGGCGTGGTAGTAAGGTGGTTGATTGCTCTGGTAGTATGAATCATCATGTGATTCATCCAGGATGATCAAACCTGGTTCTGGTAAGGGGGTAAACAATGCGCTGCGCGGCCCGATGATCACGGACAGCTTACCGCGCCGGGCGCGCCGCCAGGTATCGTACTGCTCCCCACTGGAAAGCTGCGAATGCACAAGTCCAACTCGGCCGGGAAAGCGTCCCATAAAGCGCCGCACCGTTTGGGGTGTCAGGGCAATTTCGGGAACCAGCACAATGGCCTGTTTACCGGCTTTGAGGGTTTCTGCAACGGCGCGCAGGTACAATTCTGTTTTCCCCGATCCCGTGACCCCATGCAGCAAAATTGGCGCCTGGGGCTGGCCGTTAAAGGATTGAATCAGGGCTGTTTCGATCTTCCGCCAGGCCTTCTGCTGGTCTGCGGTTAGCGGGGGCGGGGCGGATGGGTCGTAGGCCAGTCCGGCAAGCGGGTCGCGCCATTGTTCCTGTTCACGAAGGATGATCAATTCCATCTCATTCAGCTTTTTGAGATCGCTGAGGTTGGCGCCGCTTTCGGCATACACCCAACTGACATCCACCGGTCCTGGTTCCCGGCTGAGGAAATCCAAAACCCGCTGACGGCGCTGCTGCACGTTCTCATAATGGCTGAGTCCCTGAATGCCCGCGGCCACCAATTCGGGTGGAACGGCCAGCTGAGCTGTGCGGATGTAGCGCGGGCGCACTCCCGGGCTCAGGAGGGGTTTTCAGCGAGTACAGGGTGTCGGCCAGCTGGCTGATCCCGGAGGGGACCATCAGGCTGATGCAGGATGACAGCGGGGCAAGGGTCTGCTGGGAGAGTTCAAAAGCTAGTTTGATCTGGTAATCGGTCAGGGAGATTTGTGGATCAAGGATGGCGCTGACAGGTTTGGTCTCAGTGACTTCTGGGGTATCTACTCTTCCGAGCAGAATTCCCTGCACCTGCTGTGCGCCAAAAGGGACTTCGACAATCTGTCCAACGGCCGCCTCTTTCTCCAGGTTTTTTGGCAGGTGATAATGAAACACTCCGGATACCCCGGGGACATTGACGGCGACTTCAACATAAATACGCATATTCCTTATGGCAGATACGCCAGATAGACTTCATTTTCCAGTGCTAAGAAGATGGCTTTGGTTGGACTGACTGCAAAGGCGGTGATGAATTTGTCTCCCAGGTCGATATCTGGACGGTACTGCTGCACGAGGTTGAGCTTGAGGCTGAATTGGTAGATGGATTGGTCTTTAGGATCCAGATAGTAGAGAGATGGTTCCGGTCGTTGGGTATGTTGGATTTGATAGAAAACGGCATCTCGCACCGTTGGGCCGCTCTGCCGGCCTGGCCGGGTGTCGTTGTATATGGTGGGTGAGGTGCAGGTGGTGGGGGCTTCTTCCAACCCGGTGTAGGTGCAGGTGGTGGTCTGTCCGTTAAGGTAGAGCAGGTAAAGCTGTTCTTTATCAATGGCGAAATCGATCGTATCAGTCATGTTCGGCACTTCCTCGGTAAAGAAGAAGTAGGGCGCTTCGCGGAATTGATAATTGTTATCTGTCGATTCGTAGAACCAGACCATATTGAGCTGCTCATCCAGCACATACAGCCGGTCATTTTCCACGGTGATGCCGATGGGTTTGCCCCAAAATGAATCGGGCGGGATCAGTGAGATGGCTACCGGAAGTTTGTCTTCATAACAATAGAGCAGGTTGCCCGCCTTGTCCATAGCCACCAGGACGGCTTCGTCTGGATTCTCCGGCAGTAGGGAGATATCGATCAAATCCTGGACGATGATTGAGCCGTATTGACCGGCTCCACAGCGAAAATCGGAGTCCATCTCGTAGCGCGTTCCGGCCAGCCAGGCACGCAGCACGGAATCGGATTGGATGTCGAGCATATAGGCATCGCGTGAGGTGGCAACGATCTGCCTGATCCTGACTGAATTGGCCAGAACGCCGGAGATAGCTGGCTGGAGTTCTAAACGGGTGATGTTGTCCAGGGCATCCAGTGCTGAAACTGCCTGCTTGTGTAGGGATTCCGCCTCGTCAGTAATCAGGTATTCCTGGGCTTTTTCGACCAGAGCAATTGTGTTCTGCCAGGCTGTGCGTTGAGCGTTGGCATCTGTTTCGGCAGCTGCGGCGCTGGCTAAGGTCTCGGCTTGGGAAAAATACGCATTGTACTGCTGGTTGCGTCCCACCTGAGCGTAAACCAGCGCGGCTACGGTAACCACCAGCAAAGGCACAGCGACTGCCATAAATGCCATATAGCTGGTCGGGATTTTAATTAATTCATCACCCGGCACCATGCGTTTGAGCAGGTTTTTCAGACCGCGCAGTGCTCCTTGTCCAACCCCTTGGATTCGTTTCAGTCCGTTGAGCAGGGCGGGTGCCAGGTTTAACGCAGTACGGCGTTGTTTTTTAGACCTACCAGGTGCTTCTTCTTCCCGGATGTATTCAGTAATAGTGTCTTCCGCGTCAGTGGAGACAACAGGTCCCATCCCTGATGAGTCGGACAGCTGTTCAAGCTGCTGGGGTGGCAGGCTGGCCCGACCAGTCTGCCCGCTGCGCGGAGCCGCTGGAGGTGTTTTTTGCACCTCAGGCAGGGGTTGAGGTTTGGATGCTGGCTTTTGTTCCTCTTCCATGGATTCCATGGCGGGTGGGGTTTGTTCTACCGGTTTTGACGGGGCAGGCTGCGGCTGTTTCTCGACTGTATCCGGTTGGATCAGGTTGATATCACCGCTGCCTTCGGTTACCTCAATCATGAATCCTTCTAGTTCTTCCCCGGAATCCTCCAGGAAGCGCTGCTGAGCTTTTTTAAGCGGGTTGGTGTAGGCCTGGGTGAAGGTGTTTGCATCCCATGACTCTGGCAGGCTGGTCGAGAACAAAATTTTATTCCCCGGATCGAGCGGCATCTGAGCGTAATAAACCTGGGGCGTCCGGCTGATTCCCAGCCCGCGGGTTGTGATTTTTTCGTCATGCAGGTAATCCACTTTGCCGGGCAGGAGGGCGAAAAGGTGCCCGGGACCGGTCTGAGCCAAGAAGAGATGTCCGCTGCGCACCACAATCACTCCGATGCTCCCGGTTACCTGCGGACGGTTTCCAGCATAACGCAGGTTAAGGTTGAGGATCAGATTATTCAGGTCTTCGATCAACTCGCGCATGGCAGAGGTGGTTGAGCCGGTTTTTTCGTAATACATATTTTCCAATCGTGTAAGTAGTTCGGCTAACCGGTCGTCTGAAAAAGCGGGCACGTTGAAAGAAAGCATCAGAATCAGCTGGTCTGAACGCCGACTTCTGGATGTTTTACGAGAAGGATTGGCAGTATGTAAACCGGGTAAGCTGTCGAGGTTTTTGGCAGCCTGGCGGTGTAGTGGAATGATGTTTAAGTCGATATTGGACATACGGGTTTCGCTCATCGTCGCCTCTGGTACCATTATAACTGGTAAAATCTATCCTGGTGTGTAAGACTCTTGTGCAACCATTTTTACTAAGGAATTTTACTTAATGATTCAAATTGAAGTGATTCGTTCGGAAGAACGATGGGGTAATCTAGCCGAACCATGGAATAAGTTGTTGGACAAGAGCATCACGGATGTTCCTTTTTTGCGCCATGAATTCCTTTTCTCTTGGTGGCAGCACCGCGGCGGGGGCGAATGGACTTCCGAGGAATTGATGGCGGATAGTATCTATGTCCTCATCGGCCGGGATGATGCTGGAGAGATGGTTGGCGCACTTCCATTATTTTTAAGCAAGAATCGTGCCGGGAAAACGTCCCTGGTCTTGATGGGGAGCGTCGAGATCGCAGATTTCTTGGATGGACTTGCCCTGCCGGAATGGGTTGGGGAGTTTTGGGAAGCGGTATTGCACCACCTGGCCGGCCCCAATGCGCCCGAGTGGGATTCGGTTGAACTTTTCAACCTGCTGGAAAGCTCACCCAGCTTGGAAAGCCTATCTGCTGCGGCGCACAAAATTGGTCTTGAATATTCGCAGGAGAAATTGCAGCCTGCGCCTTTTATTCCATTACCCGGGGACTTTGAAACCTACCTGGAAAATCTGGACGGCCGCTACCGCCGCGAATTGGTGCGCAAAATGCGCAATGCGCAGCGCTATTTTATCCCGGTGCAGGTCGAGCGGGTTGAGGGGAGGGATGAACTGGTCCCAGCCATGGAAGATTTTTTTGCCATGATGCTGGAGGAACCGGATAAAGCCCGTTTCCTGACCGCCCCAATGCGAGACCAGATGCTGGAGATTGTTCGGGCGGCAGCGGATCACGGCTGGCTCGATTTACGCTTCTTATTGGTGGGGAGAGACAGGGCGGCTGGATATCTCAATTTTATCTATGGCGGCCGGGCATGGGTGTACAATTCTGCCCGGGCGGATAAATTTTCTTCTATTTCCCCTGGAATTGCCCTGATGGGGATGTTAATCGAGGAGGCCATCGAGGATGGCTTGACTGCCTTTGACCTGATGCGCGGCGATGAGGATTATAAATACCAGCTCGGCGGGCAGGACCGCTGGGTGGTTAAAGTCACATTGTCGCATTAGCCAAAGTAGATTTGAGGAGGATCATCTTGTTAGACGTGAATCGTGTTCGCAGCCATTTTCCTGGGCTGAGACCGGGACGCAGATTGCCCAAACTGCCATCGACCGCATCCAGCAGTATCTGGTCGAGACGAATGCCAACCACGGCGGGGTTTTTGCCACCAGCCGCGAATCGGATGCCGTTGTCGATCAGGCCCGGCAAATGTCGGCAGATTTTTTAGGGGCTTCCCGGGCAGAAGAGATCATCTTTGGACCGAACATGACCACCCTGACCCTGCATCTGAGCCGCTCGATTGCCACGGTGCTCCAACCTGGGGATACGGTCGTGGTAACTCGTCTTGACCATGATGCAAATATTACTCCCTGGACGCTGGTTGCGGCTGATCGCGGCTTGAATGTGGAGTGGGTTGATTTTGATGTCGAGAGCGGGATGCTCAAGCTGGAGACTCTGGAGGCCGCCCTGCAAAAGAATCCGCGCCTGGTGGCGGTGGGGTATGCCTCAAACGCCTTAGGCACCATCAACCCGGTCAAGCAAATTATTCAGATGTCTCACCAGGTAGGTGCCTGGGTGTTTGTGGATGCTGTCCAGTATGCCCCGCACGGTATCATTGACGTCCAGGATTTGGATGCGGATTTCCTGGTCTGCTCGGCGTATAAATTCTATGGCCCGCATATTGGCCTGCTGTACGGGAAATATGACTTGCTGGACAGCCTGAAGGCTTATAAGGTCCGCCCTGCTTCAAATGCCCTGCCGGGTAAGTTTGAAACCGGCACCCAGAGTTATGAGGGGATTGCAGGCGTGCTTGGGGCGCTGGAACACTTCGCCTGGCTTGGACGTGAGTTTG
>JARROY010000262.1:0-5525 GCA_037383445.1 Anaerolineales bacterium
CAGGTCTACCAGCTCCTCGCCCCAGATGGATTATTCATTCACTCAAATTGGCAATTTTTAAACAGCTCAAAACTGGTTGCCCGCATACAACCCTGGGAAAACATTGGCTTGACAGCCGAGATGGTGGATAAAAACGATTATCTGCTTGATTGGCGCAGAGGCGGCAAAGGTCTGCGCTACGTGCACTACTTTACCAGCTCAGAACTGCAATGGCTCGCCGAGCAAACAGGATTCAAAGTCAAGGAAGAATTTACCTCTGATGGTGCCAGCGGAGATTTAGGGCTTTATCAGCTCTGGGAAAAAGCAAGGAAATAGACAGCCAAGCAGCCAGACCAGATCCCAATTGTTCTGATCCGGATTCAAACAGCTTTAACCAGCCGAAGCGAGGCTCCGGCATGATCCGGTACTTTATTTGGGTTATTGAGAATTAAATACTTTCTACTAGGGTGGTCCCTATTTCCGTAAATACATTCCCAATGGTGGGGGCCAAGTAGTTCAATGCAAGGATAACCACGATAGAAATTAAGACAATTATCAATGCGTATTCCACCAGTCCTTGGCCTTTTTCAAAAATATACATAAAGACCTCTCAACAATATAAATTGTATTCCTAACAGGTAAAATTTCCTGTCAGGGATAAATAAAGTAATTTATCTTAGCATTAAATTGTCCTCAATTTCAACCCTTAACCCCAGAAAAATACTCAGGTGCAGGAAAATTTATCTAAAAATAATACATTTCTAATCAAAACCTTGGTTTGAAGGTGAATTTGCCCTTGAATGTTTCGGCGGTGACATGGGGCTACACAAGTTCTGGGAAAAAACAGAGAAAGCTTAATATCCCCCGTGCAAACCGGTGCCGATCGAAGCATGAATACGCTTCAATCGGCACCCTTCACCAGTCAAATGGATAAACAGCCAAACTGCCAGCCCAAATCCAAAAGTTAATATCAGAATCATACAGGACTTAAAAGCCGGAGTGCTGCAAACCCTAAGTGATAGTTAGTTGGTTTTTTGAGAATCAGATACTTTCCAGGGTATTCCCAATGGATGTAAATACATTCCCTAGGCTTGGGGCCATGAAGGTCATGGCTAAAATAACGAGGATAGCAATCAAGACAATTATCAAAGCGTATTCAACCAATCCTTGACCTTTTTCAAAAATATACATAAAAGACCTTTCAAAAAATAATTAATGTTCCCAAATGTCTAATATTCCAATTTGGGTAAATAAAGCATTCTATCATAGCATTAAAGGATCCACATGATCAACCACTTTTTAGATCGAATAGTCTAAATGATCCAACCAAGTTAAGTAGCTGTGGTCATTGTTTTACCAATCTCAGAAAACACATTTCCTATTGTGGGACCAAGGAAATTCATAGCCAGAATTACCACAATGGCAATCAGGGTCACAATGAGTGCATATTCGACAATCCCCTGGCCTTTTTCGTAAATAAACATAATAGACCTCTCAAATAAATGTTTCGAAATGAAGGAAGCGAAAATTAAAAATTGCACCCTCATCTCTGAAAAAATGGTCCTGCTGTGTTTTAATCACTTTCAATTTGTGCGATATGGTTCCTTTTATAAATAGGGTTTAAATGTAAGGGTACACATTTCGACTTAAATAATTTACAGAATCTAAAAACCTTTGATTATTAAGTTAATATAGACGAATTCTACTAGGTAGATTCGAGTGATCCATGAGTGATTATCTGCGAGGCCCCCCTGTAAAATAATCTTATCAGATAAATTATTCGTTTACAATTACAAAACCGTAAGAATTTTTTAATGAAATATAAGCCCCATACATTCACAAATGTAGATTATTGACGATATTGGTGGGTTAAATAGACCACTGCGCCAGGTTGCTTGGAGCTCACAGTTTGACACTTTTTGGCGGTGGAGTACTTAGATAATACTACCGGCCCGCCCGGTTCTCTTCAGGTGACAAGCCCAAGAATTTACCAAAAGACGCAGTGGCCTACTTTCTGGTTGTGATCTTATTATAAATGAAATTTTTCACAAAGTCAATCATCCTCCCCACTTTTTTGACATCCAAAATTATCAACAGTTTATTCCCATCTCAAGGGTTAGACACTGATTAATGAATCAAGTGAAGGTCTGCTTTCACCGCCGGAGAAGCTTGAATCATGGTAAACTTTTTCTTCGATGGAGACGAAAACATTACACACTCTCGAATTCGATAAGGTTTGTGCTGCGCTGGCCGAATATACCGCATTCTCACCCTCAAAAGATTTGGCCTTATCACTTCACCCTGTCACAGATTTTCATTCAGCCCGCGAATCTTTGGATGAGACCAGTGAAGCGCGCCTGCTGCTGGAAACAGAACCCAGCACCAGCATTGGCGGAGCACGCGATATCCGAGAAATCGCCAAAGCCGCCAGCCGGGGAGTGATCTTAGTCCCATCCGAGTTGCTGGACATCAAATCTACCCTCATTTCTGCTCGCAGACTCAGCAGGCAGTTTGAACGAGCCGGGCAAAACTACCCATATTTAGCGGAAATTGTTCTCGAATTTCCAGCACCTACCGGCCTTGTGGATGCAATCTCCTCCACCATTTCCGACAGGGGCGAAATACTAGATTCTGCTTCGGAAAAATTACGGGAGGTCAGAAGCCAACTGCACATCACACACGACCGGCTGCTGACGAAAATGCAGAAATTGCTCAACAGCGACCGGATTTCTCCCTACCTCCAGGAATCGTTGGTCACTCAGAGAGAAGGCCGTTATGTACTGCCGATCAAAGCCGAAGCTCGCGGCCGGGTAAAATCGGTCGTGCACGATGTCTCATCCTCGGGGGCTACTTTGTTTGTCGAACCTATCCAAGTAGTGGAGCTCAACAACGAATGGCGCGAACTGCAAGTTGCCGAGAAGGACGAAGAACGCCGTATCCTGGCTGATCTCTCAAATCGGATGGGCAGCCACCAAAAAGAACTGGTTGCCAGCGTAGATACCCTGGCAAGACTCGACCTGATCTTCGCCAAAGCCAAATACGCCGAATCGATTCAAGCCGCTCCACCCAAGCTGGTCCGCTTCAAAGCCAAACGCCAGGGTCCTAATCCAGAGCTGACCCTCAAATTATGGCAAGCACGCCATCCTCTTTTGGATCAGGAAACAGTGGTGCCGGTGGATGTCACTACCGACCCCGAGACGTACATCTTGCTGATTACCGGCCCAAACACCGGCGGGAAGACAGTCACCCTCAAGACCGTGGGCCTTTTAGCCTGTATGGCCCAGGCGGGTCTGCATATTCCGGTCCAAGCGGGGTCTGAGATCAGTGTTTTTGAAGCCATCTATGCCGATATTGGCGATGAACAATCGATCGAGCAGTCGTTATCTACCTTCTCGGGACACATCACCAATATCATTCATATCCTCAAAAATGCCGATCAAAATTCATTGGTGATCCTGGACGAACTGGGAGCAGGGACCGATCCCCAAGAAGGGGCAGCGCTTGCCCAGGCTATGCTCACTTACCTGGTGGAGCGTGGTATTCCAACCCTGGTGGCTACCCATTATCCTGAACTTAAAGCCTATGCGCACAACACGCCGGGAGTGGTCAATGCCTCGATGGCCTTCGACCTGGAAACCCTGCGGCCTACATTTCACCTGACTATCGGCCTGCCCGGACGGTCGAATGCCCTGTATATCGCCGAACGTTTAGGCCTGCAGCAGGAAATCATCCAGCTTGCCCGGGAAAAGATAGACCCGACCGACCTGAAAGCAGACGACCTATTGGACGAGATCCACCGCCAGAGAGATTTAGCCCAGACAGCCCGAGCCGAATCGGATAAAAACCTGCGCCAAGCGGAACATCTCAGAGCCGAACTTACAGAACGCCTGGAGCAGATCGAGGACGAACGGATCGAGATTCTCGCTGAAGCCCGGCAAACAGCTCAGGAGGAGGTCGATGCAGGGAAATCCCCCAACCCGTAAAGCAGCGACCCATCCGCTTGGGAGACAAAGTCAAGCTGCGCACATTGGGTAAAGAAGGGGTGGTTTCCTCTCTGGGAGAAGAACAGGCCGAAATCATGATTGGCAACTTGCGCGTCCGGGTAGACCTGTATGATCTGGAACTGGTCGGCGGACAGCCACAGGAAGAGCCCAAACAGTCCGTCCGGACAAAAGAAGTTGTTTTCAGCGCTCCCTCCCCAGGTGTGGAACTTTCGCTGCGCGGTCTGACCGTGGATGAAGCAGTTGAAAAGTTAGAACATTATCTCGACAGAGCATACCTCTCCGGCCTGCCTTATGCCCGCATTGTGCACGGTAAAGGCACAGGAAAATTGCGGGACGCCGTCCGCCAGTTGGTCAGGACTCATCCATATGTGGAACGCTTCGAAGCTGGCGGCCGCAGCGAAGGTGGTGACGGCGTCACGATTGTGTTTCTCGTAAAAGGTTAATTGAACCGAAATTTTTATGAGTTCGTTTGACTAATTATCCCCAACTCTCCAGTTAATCGGAATCGATCCTTGACTTCAATCTGATCATAAAACCTCTTTTGCGCCCAATTCTGAGATCGATTTTGGCTTCCGGTTGATGAGAGCGATGCCCCCAATAATTAACACCATACCAGCAATAATTCCACCAGTGATCTGTTCATCCAGCAGCAGTGCCCCTCCGATACTGGCGACAACCGGCGTGACATAAGCGGTTAGGGCAGCAGGCGTGGCGCCAAATTCCTTAATCAGATAAAAAGACATCAGCGTTGCCAAGAAAGTACCGGCCAACGAAGCCCACCCCAAGGCAAACCATCCCTGCCGGGTGACCGCACCAAGATCAAAGCCAGAAATCAGCACCGAAAGCGGTACCACGATCAGGCCTGCCGTCCACAGGCGGATGCTGGAAACATCAAAAGAATCCAGGTTCTGCATCGACCGCCGTGCAAAAATCGTGGACGAACTGCTCGAAAGCATCCCTAAAAAGACCAGCAAATACCCCAGGGGATTGACTTTGCTCACATCCGGCAGACCAGATTCACCCAACGCCAGCATCAGCACCGCTCCACTTAAGGCCAGGATCACGCCTAACAACTTCCGCACAGAAAGCTGCTCATCTGCCAGAAAAAAATGAGCCAGGACGACCGTAATTGCCGGACCGAGCGTGATCAGCATCGCCGTCACTCCGCTGGACTGGAACTGCAGCGATATCACCAGAAAATTCATCGGGATGGCTGTTCCAAATACCGCCAGCACAAACGATTTCCACCAGATTTCTCTGCCATGCGGCCAACGCCTTCTTTTTACCGCAAAAAGATACGCCGCTGCATATGCCGCTCCGGAACCCAACAACCTTAAGCCGACATAAGTGGTGGGAGCAAATTGGCCTACGGCAAAACGTGAGGCCAGCACTGTGCCCCCATACATAATTCCCAACGCAAGGATATAAGGAATAGATTCGATTGTCAACGCAAGTCCTATAAGGTGATAAACATCAGGTTATTTGATCAATGGGATCTGACCAACCTGTAACCATTAAAACCCCTACAGTTAACGGATAATA
>JARROY010000263.1:0-9590 GCA_037383445.1 Anaerolineales bacterium
AATAAGCCCAAAAAGTCGAAGAAAGTGTAATAGCCAGCCAACCAAAAGAAATGACAGCTTCTCCCGCTCAGTGCCACCCAAATATGCATAATGGCCATCAATATCCACCCAACTACCAGCAGCACGCTCAGCCTAAAGCGGTATTGATTTGGCCAATCCCGTTTGCGCGGCCAACCAATTAAAGTTCCAACAACAGCCAGATAAGGTATGAAATTAAAATTGATCGATTCCAAAAACGCCAATAGACCTTTGATCTGTTGGCTATTTGCATCTCTGATCCAGGCATTAAGCGGAAAATAGGAAAACCCGGCTGGGACATGCTGCTGCTTCCAGGGACTGCGATAGGGTTCTACAAACCCTATCAGCCCTTTTGGAATCCATCCAGATAGGAATTTGAGGACATCCGGCCAGAAAAATGCTAAGATAAAAACTCCGGAGAGCACCGCTACAATCGTCGCGATCAACCCCTTTTTCCAGCCATGCTGCCAGTAGATATATATGAGTATAAGACCTAATATCGGCAAAGTATTTACTCGTGTCATGACTGCCAATACCATTAAAAAGGCCGCTCCGACCAACTGCCAGTTTCGGCGCTCTTCCCCCAACAGCAAAACAAATGCCCAAGCAATAAAAGTGTTTACCAATCCCTGGGTTAATCCCTGGCTAAAGACTTCTTGCCATGCAGGCGTAAAGACAAATATCCATACAACCACAGCCGCCCACCACCGGCCGCCTACCCGGTAGAAGGCCAGCCACATCCCTGCCAACATTACCAAGCCGACTAAAAAGGCAAATACCCTGGCAGTCTCCATTCCTGGCCCAAACCAGGATTGAATAAATCCAGGGATCATGAAGGATAACGGCATATGGTTTGTCAGAGGCCCATAATCCTGGTATGGGGCGTATCTGCCGATGGCAAATAAATACCCTTTATAGATATACATACTTTCATCTAAGATCAAGGTTGCAAGCGAGTGGGCCATTTTCCAGGTTTTCAGCCCATAGATCAACCCACCTATGCCTGTGATGACAAATGGCAGCCAGACCGCTTGTTCAATTGCGTGCTGGACCCGCTTCATATTTTCCACCCCTGCAAAACCTTCTCTGCCCGAGATGTCCAGGAAAAAGGCAGCACTTGCTGGTGGGCATGCTCTGCCAATCGAGCAGCCTCATCCGGATGTGCCAGCAGCCGGCGGATGGCAGACTCCCAAACATGGGGATCTGCCGGGGGACAAAACACTGCGCTGTGTTCGTCCAGCACTTCATGGATCACCGGGAGGTCGCTGGAAATTATCGGACGTCGAGAAGCCATATATTCATACATTTTCATCGAGCTGAAAAATTCGACCGGCGCAGAACCACTGCTGCCCCCGACATCAAGCTGGTAGGGCATCAGCAAAATATCTGCCGCAGCCTGATAAAGGGGAAGGTCTGCATTGGGCACAAATCCGCTGAAGGTGACATTTTTAAGCCCAAGCTGCTGCACCTCATCTCGCCGGCTGGCAACCTCTTTCGGCCGTCCCCCGACCCATAAAAAGTGTACATCGGGCATCTGGCCTGCCAGTGACAGTACCAGTTCTACCCCTCTACCGGCATACACGGAACCGGTGCAGGCGACCGTCGGCTGTTGGCGTAGTCCGAGCTGGCGGCGCGCCTCGTCGGGCGCAGGCAACTGATCGTAACGTTCCAGCGCAACTCCATTGGGAGCGATCATCGTTTCCGGTTGGGGAAGAGAATAATTCTTTTCTAGGCGGTCTTTGAGAGCTCGAGTAATCACCATCTGCCGCTTTTGACCGGGCAAGAGCAAGTATAAACGATACCACATCCGGGCAAAACGCCCCTCCGGCAAGCCATGCATTTCTAACACGGCCTTCTTCCCCTGGAGCAAGCCGCCGATGGCGCGTTGGTAAAGCCAGGTGTAAATCAAATCCGGTTTGAATCTGCCGGCGTGCCAGATCGCCCGCCATGGGAAAAGTCTGCGGGCCAGCCAGCCATCGAATGGGGGGAGATAAACCTGCTGAAAATAGGTCTCAATTCCATACTGGTCGGCTAAAAGCTGCCATTTCTCCTGCTGGGTTTGACCAGGTGGACCGGACCCGGGTGCGATCAGGATCACCTCATGCCCCAACTGCGCAAGAGCATGGCTGGCTTTCATCGCTTGGATGCTGTTTGCCGTTTCGGAGGGAATCCGGGAGGGAGCAATACAGCAAATTCTCATCCGGCTGCCGTTTCCATAGAACTGCGCTGCTGAATGGTTTTGACTCCCTGGAAGGCATTCAGCCCAACTGTCACCACCAGATAGACAGACAGCAGAACGGCCTGTACAAGATAACCATAGGTGGGCACCAGCCAGAATGCCAATCCAATTTTCACCACCATGACGATTGCCGAGGTAACCAACGGGTAGAGCGGCCGTTTTAGCGCCAATAGCAGCGGGCGATTCCAATATAAAATATTTGCCGTTCCAAAGCCAACTAACAAGATCAAGGCTGCCGGAGTGCTGGGCGCAAATTCTTCTCCATATGCCAAGGGAATCAGCCACCAACCGAGCGACAACAGCACCACGCCCATCCCCACAGTCCATGTCCCTGCAATCAAGGAGGTCTTGCGGAGGAGCTCTCTGAGTTTTTCCCACTCTCGTTTGGCGGCCTGCGTAGTGATTTCAAGGAAGGTGGGTTCAATAAATGGGTTGATCGGCAGCAAAACCATCGCAATGACCCGCATGGCAGTTGTGTAATACCCTGCTGCGAGTGGAGAAAGAAAATATGTAATCCACAATTCTTCACTGTCCTGGGCAATTAATTTAACCGTTGCACTCAGGTTGCTGCTGAAGGCAAACTGCCAAAAATCCTTGGTGCTGATGGTGGCATCCCAGGGTACCCGCCACCAGCCAGGAGACAGCTCCCGGGATGCAAAAATCAACGAGAATACCAATAAAGAAACGCCATTAAAGACCTTGGCTACCAGGTAAGCTTCCACCACATCGACAAGTGTGCCGTGGTTTATGAACGCCAACAATACAACCACAAAAGATAAAACATTCTGAGCCAGGTTGATCACCGCCAGCACATCGAAACGCTTGAAAACCTGCAGCGCAGCCGTGGATGTCTGAGAGGTCAAGTTGGCGAAGACCGAATAACCATAATAAATGAACAAAGGAGTCAGTTCAGGCTGCCGGACAAGATAGCGGGCGATGAGCGGTGAGAAAGCCATGATCACAATAAATTTAAACAAGGCCGTTAGCCCTTCTATGATTGCCGCGGAACGCAGCACCCCGGCGGCTTTTTGGTGATTTCCCTGTTCTACATACTGCCCGACGTAGGTGACGACCAATTCCCCCATGCGGAAGGAGAGCAGCTGACTGATATTGGTGGTGAATTTGGTAATGTTGGCCACAATCCCCACACCCAACACGCCGATTAACCGGGCGACCAGAATACTCTGCACCGCACTAATCACCATACTCAGGGTGTTACTGCTAAACAAGTACCCAGTATTCAGCAGGATTCTATTTAGCGGTCCTTCGCTTCGAAGATAACCAACCACCCGCCTGACTAAATTCATAAACCTACATCAAGGTCCTTCGCCCAATCATGTTGATCGAGATACCACTGTACCATCTCAGAGACCCCCTTACGCAGTGGGACCTGCGGCTGCCAGCCCAGCAGGCTTTCGGGAAAGGATGGTAGATGATCTCCGACTGTTTGCCAGTGATCTCCTCCATCAGAGCGATCAGCTGTTTAATCGTGATCACCTCATGTCCGCCCAGGTTGATGATTTGATAACCAAGCGGACGCAGGGCTTGAATAGTCCCCCTGGCAATATCATCCACATACGTAAAACCGCGCGATTGGCTGCCGTCACCATTCAGGTGCAGCGGCTCGTCATCCACCAGCCACTTGGCAAAACGGAACATGACCATATCAGGCCGTCCAGCAGGTCCATATACCGTAAAATAACGCACCACAGTAACATCAATCCCATACAAAAAATGATAGGCATGCGCCATAGCTTCGGCACCTTTTTTCGATGCTGCATACGGCTGAAGAGGAAGGCTGCTGCTGGCAGTTTCCGGCGTCGGAAGAGGGGCATCTTGCCCATAAATGCTAGAGGTGGACGCAAGCACCAGTTTCGGAATACCGACCTGCCGGCACAGTTCAAGCAGATTCAGGGTACCGGTCATATTGGTGTCAACGTAAACCCATGGATCATCCACCGAGGCGCGCACTCCAGCACGTGCCGCCAAGTTGATCACTGCTGATGCTCCTTCAGCCTCACCCGCCAACGCCAGCACTGTGTCTTTATCCGATATATCTTGACGGTGGAAATGAAAGGCTGGGTAATTGGAGAGCAATTGCAGGCGGTATTCTTTCATCCGCACGTCATAGGCGTTGTTCATATTATCCACACCGATCACGCTGTGGCCCTCTTCCAGCAGCATTTCAGCAACCCGATGAGCGATAAAGCCAGCCGCCCCGGTGATGATGTATTTCGCCATTAGAGCATTTCAACCTTTCCCCGGTCGTAATCAAACTTGCCAAGCGCATTGCGGGTGTCGACAATCAATTTAGCCGCATCATGGATCGCTTGGAAATCATAGCTGCTGTGATTGGTAATAATCACAACGCAATCGGCTTGCTTTACGGCCGCCATCAAATCCTTTTCGCTTTGCATCGTCCAGTCATCGTGCCAAATCTGCGGGATGAAAGGATCGTGATAGGTGACCGAGGCATGTTTGGCCTTCAGCAGACCAATTACATCCAGCGCGGGGGATTCGCGCACATCATCAATATCTGGCTTGTAAGCAGCACCTAACACCAATACTTTGGTTCCGTGGATTGGTTTTTTCAGACGGACGTTGAGCGCATCCTGAATCCGGCTCATCACGTAGCGCGGCATATTGGTGTTGATCTCCGAGGCAAGCTCAATGAAACGCGCATTATAGTTAAGCGCTTTGAGTTTCCAGGAAAGATACAGCGGGTCAATCGGGATGCAGTGACCGCCTAACCCCGGACCTGGGGTGAATTTCATAAAACCGAACGGTTTCGTGGCCGCAGCGTCAATCACTTCCCACACATCCACTCCCAGGCGGTCGCACATGATCGCCATTTCGTTCACCAAGCCGATATTGACCATCCGGAAGGTGTTCTCCAAAAGTTTCGCCATCTCAGCCACCTCCGCAGAAGACACCCGCACTACGGTCTCTAAAGCCTGGGCATACCAAAACGAACACACATCGCTGCAGGCAGGCGTGATCCCTCCCATCACTTTGGGCATATTGGCGGTCGTCCAGTCTTCCCTGCCTGGATCCACCCGCTCTGGAGAAAAGGCCAGGAATAAGTTTACTCCCGCTTCCAGATCAGTGCCTTCAGTCAGCTCCTGGAGCAGCAGTTCCCTGGTGGTGCCGGGATAAGTCGTGGATTCGAGCACGACCGCCATTCCCGGATGCAGGAATTTTTTGATATCGGCGGTAGCGTTCAGAATGTACGAGAGGTCTGGGTCGCCAGTCTTGCGCAATGGAGTAGGGACACAAATACTGACCGCATCTGCTTGTGAGATGACGGAAAAATCTGCCGTGGCGGACAGCAGTCCTTCCCCCACCAAGCGTGCCACAACCTCGGTAGGCACATCCCCGATATAACTTTCTTTGGCATTCAAGGTGTTTACTTTGCGTACATCCGGGTCAATGCCAATCACTTCAAATCCGGCTTCTGCAAACACAACCGCCAGGGGAAGTCCGACATACCCCATTCCTAATATTGCGATCTTTGCAGTCCGCGATTCTAGCTTTTCGAGCAAAATTTCTTGAACGGTTTTCATGGTTTCCTCTTATGATTAAAATAAGCTGAGCTGTTCGGGTTTGTTGTCGTCCGAATCATCCACGGGCAGCTCGACATATTCCGGGACATCCCCGGCTTTTTCTATCCATTCTGGCAGCCGGGCGAAATCGGCCTCAACAGTTGGTCGCAGAGATGGCTGGTGCAGCGCCGCTGCCGGGTGATAGAACGGCACCACTAAGCGGCCGCGCACCCGGACAGCCTGCCCATGTGTCTGGCTGATCTTGGCATTCGGTAAAAATTTCTGCATCGAAAACCTTCCCAGGGTGACGATCACTTTGGGGTTGATCGTTTGGATCTGGCGTTCCAGATAACCATCACACGCTTCCAGTTCATCTGCTTGTGGGTCACGGTTGCCGGGAGGGCGGCACTTGACCACATTAGTAATAAAGACTTGCTCCCGCTTCATCCCAACATTTTCCAGCAGTTCATCTAAAAAACGGCCAGCCGCCCCAACAAATGGCTTGCCCTGTTCATTTTCATGAAAACCGGGACCCTCGCCAATGAACATAATCGAAGCCTCCACTGGCCCCGAGCCGGGTACAGAATTCTTGCGGGAATACTGCAGTGCACATTTGGTACAAGTTGCCGTCTCTTCGGCAATTTTGGCTAGAATTTCCTCACGAGTCAAAACATCCTCCATCTCTTTAACGAATTACAATCCTCAATCGGATTGCGTGCGGTTCTCACTTGCATCCAATAATATTCAGATGATCCTCATCAAGGTCATGTAAGGTTAGGATAAGCGCATCTTCACCATTATCCAAATAATAACCAGGGCGCCTTCCCGCCAACTGAAATCCAAACCGGTAATACAAACGCTGAGCAGCCTCGTTGCTGGCTCGCACCTCCAGGGTGGCCGAGACGGCGCTTCGGGCTACCCCAGCCCTGAGAGCCGTGCAGATCAGTTGGGAGGCAATCTTTTTCCGGCGGTACTGAGGGTCAACAGATAGGGTGGCAATATGCACCTCATCTACCAACAGCCAAGTAATGATCAACCCGACAACTTTACCCTGGCCATTCGCTTCCTGTTTGCTTTCTGCCACCCACTGGCTGGAAGCCGGGTTTTCCTCTAATTCATAGCGAAAGCTCCGCTGCGGCCAAGGGAGGGAAAAACAGATTTTATCCAACTCATGCACTCGCGTCAGGTCTTCCGCCGTCATCGCACGGATCTTAATCAAGCTATCCATCTTGATGCTTCACCCAGGGATGTTCTCGTGGGTTTGAAGATAGACCGGGGCGATCGTTTCAGGATCACTCACCTGGCCTGCCTGCCAGCGCGCCCATGCCAATTCTGCTAGATAAGAAGGTCTTCGCAGGCTCTGAGCAGGCGTTGCCAATACAACATTCTTATGTTTTCGCCCCAACAATTTTCTCAGCTCATAATCCATTTCCCCACAAACCAGTGTCGGGACGCGGATTTTTTTCGACAATTCCTCTGGAGTGAGCAGCTGAGCCGGCTCTGCAATCTGCCAGGCGCCATCCTGCACCTCAAACCAGCCCACCCCCAGCCGACCTCGGCCCGCTTCTATCACCACCGCCATCCTCAACTCTGGGTCAAGAGGAAATGCCGTGGAAAGAGGTTCAATTGTAGAAACAGCCACCAAGTCCAGGTTGCGAGAAAAGGCCAAGCCCTTGGCAACCGCAGCCCCGATGCGCAGACCAGTATATGAACCCGGTCCAATCGTGATTCCAATGACCTCAAGATCGGTTACTTTCAGCCCGGACTCTACCAGGGCCTCTTGCAGCGAAGAGAGCAAATCTTCGTAGTAATTTCCATTTGCGGTAAATTTCATTCTGCGGAGTTCTTCCTGCATATGGCTCATTTTGACCAAGAGATGGTCCTTGGGCAATGAGGTGATAATTTTTTGCGCCCACTCAACCACCAGTGGGCCTTCTGCCAGCAGTGCATCCAAATCGAGGTCTATAGCTTCCATTGCACCACTCAGCCGGTACGCATCCAGATGGACAAATCGTTCATTATCCGGGCGCCTGTAAATGTTTACCAGCACAAAAGTTGGGCTGGAAACCGCATCCGTCGATCCCCATCCAGCGGCCATCCCCTGCACCAGAGTGGTTTTCCCAGTTCCTAAATCTCCATCCAGGCAAACCACATCTCCGGTTTTCAGCAGCGCGCCAATCCGCATCCCCACCCGTCGAGTCTGGTCGGGACTGCGGCTAAAAAACTCAAAGGCATTGGCTTCAAGAATCGGCATTCTATCTAGGATTATAAGACAGAATTAGCAGGCTGTCAGGATAGACCATGAAGGACTTCTGGACCTCACATAGTCCATCCTGTTCAAAGCTTTTTTGTACCGCTTCTAGTACTCATCTCAGCGGTTAGTGATTGCATGGTTAGTGTTTGGCACATTTCTTGCGCAGATTGGCACCTTGATCAGTATCCATGTCCTGAAACGTGCTTAAATGCTGCTGGCGCACCGGATCGAGAATGATATTAATATACAAAGAATGAGCCCACTTTATTGTATAATCTAAAAAAGAGATCGTTGTGGGATAACCTCCTCTGCATTCTAGCTAGATTTCCAAATTCGAAACGCTTTATCTGCTGTGGAAGCTGTCCATTGTATACCGCATTTAAGAGAGTGAAATTTAGCTTTAATAGTTTGTCATTTTGCTCATCAATGATGAGGAAGCATCTCACCTCCAGTGAAAGATGGAGTCATGAGAAAGTTTTTTAAATCGTTATTTAACCTTGATCTCGAACGCTCCATCTGTGTTAAACAAGAAATTCTGGGTGGGGAAAAAGTAATCCGTCATAGAGACAAACGCTACCGCGTAAAAATTCCCCCAAAGATAAATAAAAAAATTACCCTTCGACTGAAGGGATTGGGCAAAAAGAGAGGCGCGAAGATTGGAGACCTTTATCTCCATATTTGGCTGAATAAAGGGGAGAATACCCACAAAAACCTATGGATTTCTGAAACGAGCGCCAGAAGCGGTACAAAAAAACTGATCCGAATTGGGGGACGCAAAATCTGGATTACGATTCCACCATACAGTTATTCTGGTTTAACCATTCGCCTGAAAGGATTGGGGAAAGAACCAAAGTTCAGCCGTCAAGTATCCGCTGCCAAGAAAATCCGGGGAAACTTAATGGTTAAACTGTTTACATTCCCAGACCAGATCATCCCAAGATATGGCACCTTGGAGACTCTCACCACATCAGATATGTACTTAGAAGGCTGGGTATATCGAAAATTTGACGAAGTGATTAAAAATATTGGGTATAAATCCCTTCCTTCCTGTCCGTTAGAGGCTGAGCATGTCGCAGACATCTTCAATCAATCTGGCTGGAGAGGAGTATTCCAAACACTTCTCGACCATGTAAATCTAAAGAACACCATCATCCTGCTGGATAAATCCAATACCCTCTCCAGACCAGGCAGATGCGAGGGAACTCAAACAACTTCCTCAAACAATACAGCCTATAAACCCAAGTATCAGATCACGATCAATGAAAATTTTATCGACAACCCATTTTCTACTGCGGCAATCTTAGCGCATGAATTGTGTCACGTAATTCACGCCGAAAAAATCCTAAAAGGATCGACACCGATCTCCTCATCCCAAGACCAAGGCAAAGAGTTGTTAGAAAACGAGAGGATGGTGGACCTGCTCGTCTTCATGTACAGAATGGGAGAATTCCAACTGCGGGTCGCCAGAGACAGTCGACTAACACTGGGATATTTCAACCAGAAAATTTTTGAAAGAATGCAGGTAATTGTGTCAAAA
>JARROY010000264.1:0-5994 GCA_037383445.1 Anaerolineales bacterium
GGAGCAAACCCCAGAAGCGGCATTTCCAGTCCCGCATTCAGGACCATCAATCGGTTCCAGCCCATCTCCAGTCCAAAAATTTGGAATAAAAATTTCCGCAGAAGTATCCTTCAGCAAGCCGATCTTGTCATAGACCCAAGCATGAACACTGGACAGCCTGGAATACACCCCGGGGAACCCTGCAACCCCGCAACCAAGTCCCCAGCTGACCACCCCCACTTGCCTCCAAGAATCTCCATCGTCATAGGCTAACGGTCCACCGCTGTCTTTTTCACATGAATCTTTACTGCCATCTAAAGTCCCAGCGCACAACATCGATCCAGGTTTAAAAGCAGGATCGTAATTAGAACAAGCCGAATCGGCCAATACGTTGATGGTTGCTACCCGCGCCACATCCGACACACTCCCGCCATACACTGTGGTTCCCCACCCAACCACATCGCTTGATTGCCCGGCCAGGTTGCCCGGAGACCCTCCCACTAGGTCAATCGTCTTTACATAATCATTGATTGTCGCTGGTGAAGATAATTTTAAAAGGGCGAAATCATCTTCAAACGTATCCACATTAAAATCAGGATGAATATAAACTTCAGAGATTCCAATTTTCTGCTCTCGCCCAGATAATATTGATAAGCTGTGTTCGCCTAAAACCACTTTTTCTTCCGATGTAACAGGAATCGGAATCCCATTTGCATCGACCCAGCAATGAGCAGCCGTCAGGACCCATTCAGGATCAATTAAAGAACCATCCGGTAGCGTTGAGGGCAAACTCACAGCTAACGGATTTTCTCTCGACCGGACGCCGCTCGGGTCTGGGGTGGGCGGGTTTGCCTCGTCTGCATAACCGGTAATCGTTAGACTGATAAACAAAACAAAAACAATTATTGATATGAATAATCTGGTGCCTTTAATGCCCATAAACGATCTCCAAATCATCTGAAAAAATACAGGTCACACTATAATCGATACTTGGCTTAAAATCCATAGTCAATTCGGTTCACTTAGTTTGGACTAAAATCAGTACCATTAATAACGAATTACAATTGATCGTTTATTAAATTCAATCGCAAGACAATTCTGGATTGTCGCTGACAAGGACATCCGTGCTCTCGTTGTCCATCGGCAGGACAATTTTCCCCTCTATAAATGAACCTCGATCACACCCTATCAGGAAAGCAAATTCACCGTTTGGAAAAGGTTGAATCCTCTCATCTGTGAGCATCACCGAAACATGTTTCGCTCCCCGGTCTGTCAAAAATCTAAAATACAACATGGACTCATTTTCGCTTCTGGGTCCAAGATCAAATTTTTCAAAATCTTCTCCAATACCAAAAAACCTTGGATAAAACACCACCCCAGTCGCAAGATACCCAGGGTCAGATTTTACAAAATTCTTTACATCTCGATACGTGTTCGTCGAATCTCTAAACCGTAAATCCGTTCGGTCAATCATCCTCAAACTTTGCCTCCCGGTGACCAGCGGATGTTCCGGACGGATGAGACCTGAAAGTAAAAAACTGCTTCCAACTGCCAACAATCCGATCAGCAGGTAAACAGATGAGAGACCAAACTTTGGTTTAGAGAAATCCCGATTTCCATCAGGATGTTTCGAGCGCCAGTTGCGTTTTACATAATAAATGGAAATCAAACCCAACACGAAATAGACCTGAACCACCCAATCAACGGGCACAATATATCGTCCCCCCGAAGTCCTTGCGCCGGCATTGGTTAGGTTGTAACCCAGGTGAATGAACAGGGGCACCAATCCAGTGACTTTCCATTGGCTTGCAGCATATCCAATCCCCATAGAGAGTACCAACAAATTTATCCCTAACAAGAAAATCTCAATCGGTTCTAATTGCCCGGCCCAGTCGGTAAGATCATCCCAATATGGCTTATCCAGATACTCATCAAGAGGTTCGATTTGGTAATCGATCGGATAAATCAGCAGTGTTGTAATCTCATTATGAATCAAATGCCTCACCGTTAGTGCAAGAAAATTCTCAGACGAATTGATTTGTGTCAGGTTTTTCCACGCCACTTTCCAAGAAAACGAGGCAACCGATTTCATTTTGCTCGATACATCTATCTCAGGATCAATGAGTTTTTGTTGAGTTTTTGGAGCTAGCACGTTTGATTCGCTTCCTGTGTTATAAGAGCGATTAAATACCCGAGTTATTTTCATCATCCAGAACGGCTCCCCACCAGCCTTAATATTTTCCACTGAATATGGGGTCAGGATTACCATCATCGCAAATACAAAGCTCAGGCTGGCACTCACCCACCTCACTTTGTCCATTTTCTTTTCTACATCCCAATATCCCCCCCGCCAAAATTGGCCGGATCCCGCTTTTTTTCTGTTGCTCCAACCAGATCACCACCACCACGCTGAGACCAATCATGAGCAGCCCAGTCAACATTTCACTCATCAGGACTTTCGGATTCGCCAGGCTTATTTCTGACGCGGCCGAAATCGCATTCTTTTCTTTTAGAATTCCTAACACCGCCATTCCAATTCCCGCAGTCGTTGAATGATATTTCCAGCCAAGAATGAACAGGAACACAGGAATCAAAGCCAGGAAGAAAATTTGGACCAAAACAACGGAATCATAATTTTGTCCCCCAATCCAATGCAGCAGTGCAAAAAACATCATCAGGAAGGGCCGGTCGGTGATGACACCATTGTAAAGCCCCTCGCCTAACAAAAAGTACTGGCTGCCAATATCAAATTCGGACGCATCAGAAAATGGGTATCGCTCGAAATTTGGCGGGTACGGGC
This sequence comes from Anaerolineales bacterium, assembly GCA_037383445.1. Classification (GTDB taxonomy): domain Bacteria; phylum Chloroflexota; class Anaerolineae; order Anaerolineales; family UBA11579; genus UBA11579. The sequence continues at coordinate 2,780 of JARROY010000264.1, forward strand.
CAGGAGCAAAATAGGTGTGTCGAAGTTCTTGGGAGTTCCAAACCACGATCGCTGAGATCCAAATTAACCCGACTAGAAAAATAAACAGGGATCGGTCTTGCGATATTTTTTTCAACCTTGGAAAACTGGCTGATACGAATAACGGTTTTAAATCGCTCAGGAATAAAATCCACAATCCAACCAAAATCAGTTGCTGTGGCAGGATCGGTACTCCGGCCACATTCCAATACCGGTCATCTGGCTCAACTCCAATCCGGGTAAGTGCGATTCCAATCCAGACGACAATCATCCCCAACCCAACCAGAAACCCAAATTTCTGTTTTGTAAAAAACAACCTTACTTGATTCCAAAAGGATCGGAGGTTGCGACTTTCCAAAAAATCTTCAACAGACTGAAAAAGCCAAACAAAAAAGATTTGATCATTTGGGCGATTTTTATTAATCTGTGATCGAAACTCAAGGTATATTGCGACGCTGCCTTGAATGAAAAGGAGAGCACCGAGTATCAAGGAAGGTTGCAGAACCAGGAAAAAATTTGGAATATCGATAAACTTGATCTTCGCAAATAGGATCGCAAAGATCGCCTCAAATTGGATCACGAATAAAACTACAAAGACCCAAAAGAAGAAAAAGACCAATTCATAATATTTATTTTGAATTAAACTTTCCAGCTTTGAAATCCGCTTTTTGTTTCGCCCCCAATAAACACCAAGATACACCAATGAAATCGCCGATCCAAATAAAATGACCACCAAGATCAAACGTGGTGCTGATAAGCCTAAGATGACCCCGGACTCTTTTGACTTATTGGCAGCTGTAATCAGCCCTACAATCAATGTTTCTAGGCATGCCAACAACAACGCGGCTTTTACATAATCTTTCGAATCGATTTGTCTCATGTTTTACCAACAAATCTTGGTATGAAAAAATGATCTTGGTTAATTGTATTGAAACTTTGAAAAATACAGGGGGATTTGGTCATACGAGTTAATTAGAGTCGGTAATGAAAATCAATTTATATTGACCATATTCCGAGATTATATCATAGGGATTTTTTCTCAAATTACAAAAGTTTTCCAGAGGTAGTAAATCTATTGGGTATGGCGAGTAAGGATAAAAAAGTGATCACTTAACTTAAGCAAAGAGAACACTGGTTTTTTATTGCGCGGATTTCACAGCCACCATCTAAAGCCTATGTCATTGCGATGGAGCGCAGCGGCTGAAGCAATCCCTTAATTATGCTCTCCTTCCGCACCGGTCCCAAATTTCCTGCCCTAACAAACACATAAAAAAATCCGCCCATCAATCCGTGAATTTCGATCAATAGGCGGATATCCGTCTCGTTTCGCTGAACCTTTACACAACTACCGGTTCATAAACTCGTTCCCCCAAAATTTTGGTTAATGCGTCCTGGTCTAAAGTTTCTTCTCGAAGCAATGCGTCCACTAGGCGATCTAGTTTGTCTCTTGATTTCGATAATAATTCCTCCACCATCTCATGCCGTTCCTCAAGAAACTGTTGGATACCGCGGTCGATAAGAGCGCTGGTCTCCTCGCTGTAATTTTTCCCTTGGGCTAATTCATATCCCAGGAAGGGTTGTTCTTCATCCGAGGCAATTGCCATCAAACCCAGATCACCCATCCCCCATCGAGTGATCATCCGCCGCGTGAGTTTGGTGGCTTCGACAAGATCGTTTTCGGCTCCAGTAGTGATATCACCAATCGCTAGCTCTTCAGCGGTGCGTCCACCCAGCATCACCGCAATCCGCGTCAGCAAATACTCACGGCTGTAATTCATCTGATCTTCTCCGGGTACCTGCTCTGTCACACCTAAAGACCGGCCACGGGGAATAATCGTCACTTTATGTACCGGGTCTGCCAGTGGCAGCAGCCAGGCGGCTAACGCGTGTCCAGATTCATGATAAGCAACCACCTTGCGGTCATGGTCACCCAGAATAGTCGCCCTCGCCGCGCCTAAAATGATACGATCGAGAGCTTCCTCAAAATCTTTCATGGTCACCAAATTATGACCCTCGCGCGCCGCAATCAGTGCCGCCTCATTGCATAAGTTAGCTAGATCAGCGCCGCTGAACCCGGTCGTCGAACGGGCCATCAGCCCAAGATTAACATCAGCAGCCAGGCGTAGATCACGGCTGTGGATCTTGAGAATCCCTTCACGGCCTTTACGGTCTGGCAGGTCAACGGTAATCTCGCGATCGAATCGTCCGGGGCGAAGGAGAGCAGGGTCTAATACATCTGGTCGGTTGGTAGCGGCAATGAGAATGACTTCATGGTGATCATCAAATCCATCCATCTCAACAAGCAGTTGGTTCAGAGTTTGTTCTCGCTCGTCATTAACCGAGCCTAAACCTGCCCCTCGCCTGCGGCCCACCGCGTCCAGCTCGTCAATAAAGACAATAGAGGGAGCCGTTGCTTTTGCTTTTTCAAACAAATCTCTCACCCGGCTGGCACCCACGCCGACAAACATTTCCACAAATTCCGACGCACTGATCGTAAAGAATGGAACCTCTGCCTCCCCTGCCACAGCCCTTGCCATCAATGTCTTCCCCGTTCCGGGAGGTCCCACCAACAACACGCCTCGCGGGATGTGAGCGCCTATATCATGATATTTCTGAGGATTGCGCAGAAATTCAATCACTTCACCAAGCTCATTCTTGGCTTCTTCTGCTCCAGCCACATCCTCAAAAGTCACCTCAGGGCGTTCTTCGTTATATTCACGCGCTTTACTCCGTCCGAAGTTAAATAACCCGCTCTGAGATTTCAGCGTCTGTCTGCCCATCCAAACCATCGCCCCAATCAAAAGAAGAAACGGAAGCGCGTCTAAAACCAGACTCAGGATAATCGAGTTGGAAGCAGTTTTGACATTCAAGACAACATTGTTTGCCTCTAAAAGAGGGATTAAGTTTGGGTCACCAACCGCCTCGGGGAACGTGGTGGTAAATCCAGTAATCAGCTCTGATTTTGCTGAGCTCTGATCAGTACCCTGAGATGTCGGGGCGGGTGTCGCTAATTGGTCTGGGGGAAGCAAATCTGTTGCCGGCACACCGCTCTTGAAATTTCCAGAGATCTGTGCTCCATCAATTTCAACCTCTTTCACATTCCCAGACTCAACCTGCCCGACGAATGCCGTGTAGGGAATCGCAATTTCCTGCTGTGCTTGAGATCTCAGTGAAACGATATTCCAGGCAAACAGAGC
>JARROY010000265.1:0-3917 GCA_037383445.1 Anaerolineales bacterium
TGCTGACCCGTTTTTCGCACGCAGATTAGCGAATCTTGTCCCAACCGGACAGTTGCAGTATTCAACCCAGTTGCGAGCCTCTTCTGGTGTTCCTGTCCCCAGGTTAACGGTCACCATAGGCGTCCAGTCCATCACGGATGCCATCTTCATAAATTCATCGGTTCCGAACTGGTTGGATTCAATGCTCTGCCAGGCGAGCTCACGCACGGTAGGACGCTCTTTCCTTGGTCCAATCCCATCCATCCAATGATAACCAGAAGCGAAGTTGCCGCCAGGGTAGCGCATTGTAGTCATACGGAGCTGACGTAGCGCGCCCATCACATCTCTGCGAAAGCAATTTTCATCCGCATGAGCAGAACCAGGGTCGAAGACGCCTTGATAAACAGCTCGACCCATGTGCTCGAGAAAGCCACCGAAAATACGGGGGTCGACCTCGGCAATAGGATAAGCAGGATCCAGTATGATATGCGTCTTTTCCACAATGCACTTCCCAATGGAATAATCGATGAGAGAGATTACCGGAGCAGCAGGTAATCCAATGATTCTCTTCAGCTCAACTGGACGCGGATGGCAGCAACTGATGCCGAAGGCAAAGTTAGATGGAGTTGGAAGGACTCGCAACTCACATCTAAAACCTGTGGCGTTACTTCGGTGGGCGAACTGAAGGTGTTGTGGGCGTGAATTTCTCCCGCCAGAATCTGTCCATGAGCCCCATTGACTTTTGCGCCGCCCAGAATATCCACGATGACCTCGCCCGCTTCTTGGGCATGGCTATTGGTCATGGTTACGAAAAGTTCTTTGCCTTTTAAGGAGGCGCTGCCGGCGATAAGTGGAATACAACCCTCCATCGTCTCGTCTTTTTGCAGCGCGCTCTGCCAGGATGTTTGCAGGATATTGCTCTTCTTGAAGTTGATATCAGATGTCTCGATTCGGGTTCGCAGCGCCGTCGCGCCCTGGTGGGGAGCGTACATCTCGTAAACATAGCCTGTCGGTGTGACCAGCATCTGCTCACCTTCCGTCAGGATCAGCGCCTGCAAGACGTTAATGGTCTGTGCGATGTTAGCCATTACTACCTTATCGGCGTGGCGGTTGAAGATATCAAGTGTGTTGGCAGCGACAATAGCATCACGAATGGTGTTCTGTTGGTAGAGAAAAGCCGTGTTCGTTCCCTTTTCAACAGGGTGCCAGGTACCCCACTCATCGACAATCAAACCAATCTTACGGGCTGGATCCCAGGCATCCATCGCAGCACGCTGCTGGATGACCAGAGGCTCCATCTTAAGCCCCTTTTCGAGAAGGCGATAATATTCCTGCTCGGTATATTCAGTAGCTGTACCGGCCGTACCGCAATAATAGTGCGCAGCAAAGCCGTCAATGTTATTGAAAACCCAATAGTCCTTATAGAGCTTACGGAAGAACCGGTCAGTCCATTCGATGTCGTTGTTAGCTGGGCCGCAGGCTATCACGAAAAGCTTTTTCCCGAAACCTCGAATAAAAGAAGCATAACGGCGGAACTCCGTACAGTAATCCTCCGGGGAGAAGTTGCCGCCGCACCCCCAGGTCTCATTGCCCACGCCCCAATCGGTGACATCTCAGGGTTCAGGGCTACCATCGGCAGCACGCTGCTGTGCCCAGGTTGATCCGTTCGAACTAGAATCGGGAAAGTTACAGTACTCGACCCAATCGCGCAACTCTCGAGGAGTTCCTGAGCCGACATTGCCGCAAATATAAGGCTGTGCACCGACCAGACGGCAGAAATGGATAAATTCCTGGGTGCCGACATGATTTGTCTCGATCACTTCTCCCCAATGGATATTGATCCGGCGGGGTCGCCGGTCGCGCGGGCCGATCCCATCCTGCCAATGATAATCGTCGGCGAAGCAGCCGCCTGGCCAGCGGATCACTGGTGGTTTCAGCCGGCGCAGGGCTTCAATGATATCCGTGCGGAAGCCGTTTATGTTGGGGATGGGCGAATCTTCACCGACCCAGATGCCGTCATAGATGCAGCGACCGAGGTGCTCGGCGAAATGACCGTAGATATTAGGGTTGATGGTGGCGAATGTATCAGCCGGATTCAGAGTGATGCGAGTTGTGTTCATTTTGGATACCTATTTCGGGCACGCAGCCAGGCGTGCGGTTATCCCAGACGTAGTAGGGGACAGCGGTGATTTCCACTTCCCTTTCGGTCGGGGCTTTATCGCTGATTGAATGAACCGCGGTGAAGGCTACCGGGGTAAGCTGATACCGGGTGGAGATCATGGTTATATTCCTTCCGCGGCCGGCTCTGCGTGTTCGGTGTACAAGTAGCACTTCACTGTCCGTCGTTCTACCTGCACATCCGGCGGATCGACCTTCCGGCAAATCTCCATTACATGGGGGCAACGGCCCGCGAACTTGCATCCTACCCGGCCATATTCTTTTATCTCTGTCGTTCCAAGCGAAATGTGCTTGGCCCACGACTCTCTTTCTTTAGGCGCGGGTTCGGGTACCGATTCTTTGAGGAGTTTCGTATACGGGTGGAGAGGCCGATCCAGAACATCCACTACCGGTCCCGTTTCGACGATAAACCCGCGCAGCATGATCCCGATGCGGTCACTGATGTAGTAAGCCGTCGCCAGGTCGTGTGTGATGTAAATGACGCTGACCTTCTGTTCATCCCGCAACTTACGGAACAGGTTGACAATGTCCATGCGCAGCGAGGCATCGACCATCGAGACGGGCTCATCGGCAAGGATCAATTTAGGCTGGGAGATAAGAGCACGCGCGACCGAGACACGCTGGATTTGCCCGCCGGAAAGCTCATGAGGATACCGGTTGCTCACTTCTTCCAACGATAATCCCACGCTCCGGAGCGCATTATCGACAACCCGGGCTGCAGTTTGACGATCAGACGCCATCTTGAAATTCAACGCGGTATCAAACAGGTAGGCGTCCACCCTACGCAGGGGGCTGAATGTTTCGAAGGGATTCTGGAAAACCGGTTGAACGCTCTTCATGAACTCTTTAAACTCGGATCGATTGCGGATCGTTGCCAGATCGCGCCCTTCAAACAGTACCTGACCCCGGGTCGGTTCAAGATCACGCAGGAGCAGGCGAGAGAGGGTGGTCTTTCCGCTGCCGCTTTCACCCGCCAGGGTAAAAATCTCAGGTCGATCTATGTCCAGCGAGAAGGAAACATCGTTGACGGCTACAAGGAGAGAACCGCCGACAAGGCCACCAATATGAAATTCGACGGTTGCATGTTGAACATCCAGCAGTTTATCGGTTGCACTCATAGGGAGTTCTCTTTTACCAGGTGGCAGGCAACACGATGTCCGTCCCGAACGGTGATCAACTCAGGTACTTCGGTCCGGCAGATATCCATAACATAAGGACAGCGTTCGTGGAAACGGCAACCACTCGGTGGGTTGGCAAGGTTTGGCGGGGCGCCTCTTAAGCTCGCCTTATTCGATCTTTCACCGATCATTGGCAGCGAATGAATAAGGTGCTGTGTGTAAGGATGGAGCAGAGCGTTGAAGATGATTTCAGTAGGTGCTTCCTCGGCAATACGGCCCGCATACATGATCATGACCCTATCTGCCACGTTGGCATGCACCGCCATGTCATGAGTCACTAATAGCACCGTATTGTTGCTCATGGCCTGAATATCCTTGATCATCTGCAGGACTCCGCGCTGTACAACGACATCCAGCGCCGTGGTGGGCTCATCGGCAATAATCAGGCTGGGTTGGAACACGGTCGCCAGGGCAATTGCCACCCGCTGCCTCATGCCGCCAGAAAGCTGGTGGGGATAGGAGGTGAGAACCTCGGTCGGGAGTCCCAGCCGATTGACATGTGCGCGGGCCTGTTCGAAGAATTTCTTCTTATCCGGGATGCCCTCGTGCGTATCAACAATATCCTCGAAGGTTTTGATGATC
>JARROY010000266.1:0-4866 GCA_037383445.1 Anaerolineales bacterium
TGAGTTATGCCTGGTTTTTTCTAAACTTGCTTGTAGTAGGATTTCTGCTTTTTAATATTGATTTTAGTATTCAATTATCTCATGTGTTGTGGTTGCAATTCCTAAGGGGTATATATTGGGTATTATTGGGTTCTTGGCTATTAATTCAGGTATATACTTTTCCCTTTTTAATTCAACAAGATAAACCAAGCCTTGTTCTTGCTTTACGAAATAGTGTGATCCTATGGTTCAAGCACGTCATCTTTAGTGTTTTCCTTTCTGTAGCCATCATCATTTTGGTTGTGATCAGCTTTTATCTGTATCCACTATGGTTTGTTATCACGGCAAGCCTGATTGGTTACCTGACAAATCTTGGGGTAGTTTATCTGCTGTCGAAAGAATAAGTGAAAATGGAATCTAGCAATCACCTTTAAATGAAAAGAAAATGAAACAACAACATCAATCATTTCAGACAACAATTCAGAAAAATATTTCCTTACAATATTTGCTGTATACTCCTAAAAATTATCATAGTTCAGAGAAGGATCTGCCATTAGTTTTATTCCTGCATGGCATAGGCGAGAGGGGAACTGATCTAGAATTAGTGAAACTTTTTGGTATTCCAAAAGAAATTGAGAATGGAGTTGAGTTTCCTTTTCTTGTTGTTTCTCCCCAATGCCCAGAGGACACAATTTGGGCTAACGAACTTGACGCCTTACATGCCCTTTTAGGGCATATCATCGAAACATACCGCGTTGATACGTCTCGTATTTACCTGACCGGGTTGAGTATGGGCGGCAACGGCGCATGGCATTTAGCCGCCTCTTATCCATCCATGTTTGCCGCTGTTGTTCCGATTTGCGGCTGGGCAAACACCTTGATTGGTTTCCCTGAAAGAATAAAGGTGTTGAGAGATGTTCCTGTTTGGGTTTTTCACGGTGAGAAAGATGAGATTGTGCCTTTGAAAGGATCACAAGAGCTTGTGGATGTACTGAAAGCCAACCAGGGCAATGTGAAATTCACTGTCTACCCCAATACAGATCATGATTCCTGGACCCAAACATATGCAAATCCTGAACTGTATGAGTGGTTATTACAGCAAAGAACAGTGTCGGGTCCAAGAGAGTAAACAACCTCTTTTACACTTCCTAAAAGACTCGCCTTCCCAATTGACTAATTCAAAGTTTGTATGATAGGTTTTAACCTGACTCACTAATACAGAGCGCAATTCTGTTTAGAAATCATTTTCTGCCCCTTCAGGTTATTGATTCTTGGCTTTGTACACATCTCGCGGAAATAAAAAACATGCTAGTCTTTTTCGGTTTTGCAATAGTGTCGCCTAAGTCTCAGATCACAAGAAATTTACTTTCTCACGTCCATGCCACATTGTTGACGCCCGTTGACTCTTGTTGACTGGTCTTGATTTGACCCAAGTAAAAATATCAAGTACATTGGAATTCAGAATAATTTGGTGTTCCCAACTCAGCCCTCAATCGGCAGGAGTAGGAGATATAAAAAAACAACCCCCAGGTGTGGGGGTTTGTGAGCGCGGCAGGGATCGAACCTGCAACCAATGGCTTAAAAGGCCACTGCTCTACCATTGAGCTACGCGCCCATGATGACTGTTATTCAACAGCAAGGGATTTTATCACGCCCTATTTCTACCGTCAACATTTTGGGAGGAAAACACAGAATGATTAAGTTTTCATCTGTTTGTCTTGCTTTATGGAGAATTTGCATGGTTAATGTTGAAGAATAAAGTATCATCTTTAACAGAAGGTTACAATGTGATAAACTTTACAAATATATCGGAATAAGGTAAAATGTACCGCTGTGTGAAATTAAATATATTAGATAAGTCGAGAGGCGTGTTATGACAAATGCTGAGATAACTTCCCAAGAGATAAAACGAAAAATGCACTTCGTTGGTAAGGTAGTAAAAACTACACTGGCTGGTATTATTGTTGATGTCGGTTTAGAGAAAATGGGTGTTGTGCACATTGCTCATCTATCAGAAAATCCAGTTAAGCGTGTAGAGGATGTCGTTCAGGTTGGGCAAGAGGTGGATGTTTGGGTTAGAAGAGTCAAGAAAGACCAAAATCATATTGAGATGACTATGATTGAACCCTTGGCACTTGAGTGGCGTGAAATTAAAAAAGGCATGGTGGTAAAAGGTGAGGTTGTTCGTTTAGAAAAATTTGGTGCTTTTATTGAAATCGGTGCGGAACGACCCGGGCTGGCCCATATTAGCGAATTGACTCATGAGTATGTTAGAACCCCTGAGGATGCGGTAAAAGTAGGAGACGTGGTTGAGGCTAAAATTATCGATTTCAGCCGACGTAAAAAGCAAATCAAATTAAGTCTCAAAGCCCTGAAAGAAGTACCGAAAGAAGAAGTTTTCGAAGAGGTTGAAGAACCGGTTGAGGTGCTCACAGCCATGGAGGTCGCATATCGTAAAGCGCTTGATGAGCAGGATGAAGATACGGTTGAATCTTCGGAAAAGACAGGCGGAACTGAGAAGCCCAAGTCTGCGCAAGACGACATTATTTCAAGAACTTTAGAACATAAAGCCAAAACTAAATAGGTAAAATTCTCAAAAAATAATAATGCGCCAAACGGCGCATTTTTTGTTTTATTTTGTTTTTCAATGGTTTATGAAAAGCTTCTGGGAGGGACATCATTATTTGATTCCTGATTAATAGGAGGATGTGAATATTCTTTGTATTGAATAGGTTTTGGTTTGGGTGAGAATGAGTTGGAAATTGCAGGGCGGTTTACAGTGGATCTAGTGGGGATACGCCTTACTGTTGATCGAGGCATCGGTTTGGTGCTCGGTCTAGAAGCAGGTCTGTTCGATTTGGATAAAGTGGATTTTTCATATTTCTGATAATTTTGGAATTCTACATTAAACAACTTTTCTCCAGCCACAGAGAAAGTCCCGATTATGAGAACCCTGCTTAACCAAACCATTAGAGCTACAAAGATGGGAACGGCTTTTAAGAGTGCATCACGTGAAATTACTGCATTTCCTAAACTCTGATGTTGGAGAATTGCAATTGAAACTCCCCACCAGGTCAACGTTGCATTCATGGTGGCTGCTAAAAGCCACGCTCCGAATAAATACCAGACCTCATTTGGTTCGTCTGAACCGCTTTCTGGAGTAAATAGTCTCGCGATGCCTGCAAAGTCAATGCCACAAAATGCGACAGCAAGAATTGTAGCCCATCGCATTCCAGCAAATCTGAGATCACCTAATAAATCTGACATGGCAAAGTCAGTTGTACTGTAATTGAATATTTCGAAGGCAATCAAGGCTCCCATTAAAAGAAGGCTGAAAATAATGGTTCTTTGTTTCGTAACTCGCCCCAGCAAACCACTCATAATTGGATTTGGTCTATTTGACATGGGTGTTTCTCCTAAAATTGTAAGTGCGGAAGAACTGAAAATATTATAGAACATATGTTCTGTTAAGTCAAGAAGTTAAGGTACTAGATCTTGTATAAAAACACCCAATGTTTTTTCGGAATCGAATTTGTAAGACCTTATATAAATTTCAACCTTGCATATAAGCGAATAAAGTGGGATAATTTTTTCCATCTTCCGTTTTCGTCACTACAATTAATCGTTTATCCCCGAAGGGGAAGTAATAGGGTAATTTTATTTTCCCTAAATTTATTGGTATATGATAATGTTTTGATTATGGCTTTATGAAAGAAGATTCGATTATTATTAATATTCTATCCATCGCCGGGGCCGGATTATTATTATTACTCACTGGAATTGTATTCCTGATTTTTCGTGATTATATTTCCAACCACATACGGTTCTTTTTACCCATCCCGCCAATTGGTGTTGCGGCATATATCTATGTGTATAATTTCTATGTGCAATATGACGGTCGAACTGCAGATAATTTACCCAATATTGCTAATGTTTTGTTGATCTTATTCATAAATTTTTTCCGTAATATGTTTTCATGACCGGGAAACGAGACAGTAGCGATATTTATTAGAAATATAGGTGAGCGAGACCATGATTTGTCCCCGATGTCAAACAACGAATGAACCGGATTCTAATTTCTGCATCAACTGCAGCCATCGACTTTCGGTGATCTGTCCACGCTGCAGCAATAGGGTGGTAAGCCATGCAAAATATTGCAATCAGTGTGGGTTGTCCTTAGCCAGCCAGGTATCAGAAATCCCAGATGATCAGGAAGGTCAGATTCATGCGATGCCTCAAATTGAGGCTGAGCCCTCAACGATAAAAGAACCTAAGCCGATCAGGATCGATGCTACGAGCGATGCTCAAACAGTCTTAGACAAAACCGGAGAAACTGTGGAGAAAATTCAAGATGTGGAAAAAGACCAGCCTTCCCCGTCTGCTAAACAAAATTCACTTTTAGAGCAATACTTACCTTCGGAGTTAATGAACAAACTAGAATCAGCACGTGCCAGTGGCGATATGGTTGGAGAGCGCCGAGTGGTAACCATATTGTTCTGTGATGTAAAAGGATCAACACATGCCGCAGAACAACTGGATCCTGAGGAGTGGTCTGAAATCATTAACGGCGCTTTTGAACACATGATAAAGCCAATCTTTAAATACGAGGGAACAGTGGCGCGGTTAATGGGCGATGGAATCCTAGCATTCTTCGGTGCGCCGCTGGCGCACGAGGATGACCCGCAGCGTGCTATACGTGCTGGCTTGGATATTCAAGCGGGATTTTCATCATACCGAGAGAAAATCATCCATGATTGGGGACTTGAGATCAATGTTCGGATTGGAATCAACACTGGTTTGGTTGTTGTCGGAGCGGTCGGCTCTGATCTTCGGATGGAATATACAGCCCTAGGTGACGCGATTAATATTGCGGCACGAATGGAACAA
>JARROY010000267.1:0-3906 GCA_037383445.1 Anaerolineales bacterium
AAGAGAATTGAGCAGTAAATCGTCGGTGATACCTTCAGGAGGCAGCCATCGGGCGAATAGATCGATGCACAAACTGGAGAGTAAAACAACATATAGGGTACGTGTGAGAAATTTAAATCTGCCGAGACTACGATACCCCAAAATCAGCAGGGGGACATTCATCGCCAGGATCATGAGACCCAACGGCCAGCCAGTAAATTCTTGAATAATAATCGCCGTACCAGAAACTCCCCCGGGGGCAATTTTGGCTGGCGCCAGGAAAAGATTTACGTTCAAGGCTTGGATAAGACTTCCAACTGTCAATAAAAAGAAAGTTTGCCGGTTAAGAGGAAAATTTTTTATGGTTCCCATCAAATTATCGCCTGAAATGAGATTAATTTAAATTGACATCTATACCGTCTGGATGGTATAGTAAATTGTTGCTATTGTCAATTCAATGCTGGTTTCCATCGACGTTTTTCAATAAACCATCCGGCTGGCAAACAAGGCACATCTGGTTGGAATTTGGGCTCATCATTTGTGACAAAGGCAGTTTCACTGCCGATGAGCTATTTGATCACACTGTTTTCCTGGATGATGACATTTGCTTGAATTGCTATAAAATATCAATAACTATACCAGTTTTTTCAGATTAGAAAACCCGAATGAAAGGAGGTTTAGACCAACAATAAAACTACGCATAAACAGCAAAACTATCTAATGAGGAATATAAATAAAATCAAGGAGCGAAGAAAGATGTCACTTAAACGGTTTACGAGTATTTTGGTCTTACTGGCCATCCTGATGGTATTGATGGTTGCTTGTAAGTCAGCAGATACCAATACACCAAACACTGCTGAAAATGTTGGAGAGGTAGCGGAAGAACCTACCACCAATACAACAGACACACAAGTAGAAGAACCCGAAGCCCCAGCAGTCGAAGAGGGACCTTCGGGCACTTTGCGTGTAGCGTTATCCACCTTCCCCAACTCTCTATTTATCCCCATGACCGCCGAACGAAATGCCGACAATGCTGCCACGCAATTGTTTGACAGCCTCGTATATCTGGATCAATATGGCGAGATCCAACCTGCCCTGGCAGAGTCTTGGGACGTTTCTGATGATGGCACTGTCTATACTTTCTATCTACGAAAGGGTGTTACCTTCCACAATGGTGAAGAGTTCAACGCCGATGACGTGATTACTACATGGGAAACCGGTTCAGAAGTTGGTGAATGGACGGATAAGTTCACTTTGGTTCAGGTAGAAAAAGTCGATGATTACACCGTCACTCTGACTACAGAAGCCCCCAACCCAGAACTTTTGGTAACCATCCACGACTTTTGGTCTGTTGAGCCCAATGAATATCTGGAAGAGGTCGGTGTGGATGGATTCCAGGAGCACCCGATTGGTACCGGCCCCTTCATGTTTGTGGAATGGGTCAAGGGAGATCACATTACCTATACGGCTAACCCCAATTATTGGAAGGAAGGATATCCCAAGGTTGAAACCTTGATCTTCCGCCCGATCCCCGAATCAGCCACTCGAGTTGCGGCCGTTCAGGCAGATGAGGTCGATATCGTTGGCCGCCTGAGCTCAGAAGAGGCTCAAACCCTGATGGGTGTTGAAGGGATTAACGTGATCCAATACCCTGTTACCCGCATTTACTACATTGCCTTCAATAACTTGACCACTGGGCTAGACCAGCCCACCATGGATGCTAAAGTGCGCCAGGCAATGAACTATGCCATTGACGTGCAAGCCATCATGGATGCCCTTTTTGATGGTTTTGGCAAACCCGCCTCCGGGTATGTTGCCTCTAGTGAATTAGGCTATGGTGTGGTTGAACCTTTTGGCTATAATCCTGACAAAGCAAGAGATTTGTTAGACCAAGCCGGATATGGTGATGGCTTTGCTATGGATATGGCCTGCCCGGCTGGCGCATACATGCACTTTGAAGAGGTATGTGAGGCTGTAGTAGGTTATTTGGGCGATGTTGGAATCGATGTTTCTCTCGATATTATGGAATCTGGTCAATACTGGGATCAGGAAGCTAACAAAGAACTCCCGCCACTGTTTGGTGATAGCTGGTCGACCCTTTCTGGTGAAGCTCTGCGCCGACTTACCGGTGCTTTGGGCGGATGGGACGCTGCTTATTCATCCTGGTCTGATCCTGTCCTCGATGACCTGATCGCCAAAATTTCCACCACAGTTGACCGCGAAGCACGTAAACAATTGTATGAAGAACTGCAAGTCTATATGCAGGAAAATCCCCCCTTCATTTACCTGTACGAGCCAGTTGCCTTTGAAGCTGTTCGAGATCGGGTGATGGATTACTATCCTCGCTCGGCAGAAGATTATTGGCTGTTTGAAACCTGGGTCACCGAAGATTAAGACATCTTCTTAATTGACGATATAAAATAGATAGAGTGTCCGGCCAGGAGCAGTAAAACTTTTGGCCGGGCACTCATTACAAAAACAAGCCTTTTCTATTTTGCCGCTGGGATGTATATAGCGGACCGATTACCTCTTACTTCACTGAACTATCTAATTAAGTCTCCATAGGAGATGTAGATACATGAAGACTATCAGAGAAGTTGTTGATGTTGTTGTGGCTGGTGGGGGCACAGCTGGACATATTGCTGCCCTACAAGCTGCCAGAGCAGGGGTCAAAACCTCAGTGATTGAAGTGGATTCAATGCTGGCTGGTACCATGACCACGGGTGGGGTGAACATGCCCAACCATTTTTTTAGCACCAACGGACCAGTTGTGCTTGGAATCCCCTGGGAATTGTATACAAAATCGAAACAAATCGAAGGCTTGCCCATTCCCGACTACCGCAATAGACGCCCCGTTGAATCCCCGGGCTATTACAGCTATATCAACATCCCTGTTTATGCCGCTCTTGTCGAAGAAGAAGCTGCCAAAGCCGGGCTAATCATTCATTATCATGAATTCATCTCAGATGTAAAAGCTGTGGGGGACTTTTGGGAAATCACCTCCATGGGACGCGGGATTCAGCGCATTACCAAAGCCCGGGAGATCATTGATTGTACCGGCGACTCAGATGTTATCCGGATTTTAGGTTTAGGGGTTCTGAGAGATGAGGTCCGGCAGCCGGGTTCATACCAATATCGGATGGAGGGCATCAAGCACGATCAAATCTGGGAGCAAGAAGTTCAGATGTTGTATGAAGAAGCGATCCAGAGCGGCCAGCTGCAAAAAGGGGATTTCGCTTACCCCAACATGCTGCCCTTTAAGTATTATCTCGATCATGGCGGGCACAACTGCACCCACACCTATAATTCAGATACCTCAAATTCAGAAGCTCAGACAGCAGCCAATCTCGAAGGACGGGAGCGGATGCTGCGTATGTACCGCTTCCTCAAAACCACTATCCCGGGAGGTGAGCAAGTTGAATTAAAGACCATGTATCCCCGCGCGGTGGCGAGAGAAACCTACCGTGCTGAAGGTGAATACATCATCACTGAGGATGATTTTATTCAAGGTACAGATTTTGAGGACAAAATCTGCAACGCTTTCAACTATATCGACATGCACAGTCAGGATGTCGGCTGTGATGTTTACTTTCATGAATCGAAGGATCTACTGCCTAAAATTCCATACCGGGCACTGATTCCCAAAGGCAGTGCCCGGATTACCGTTGCTGGCAGGATCGTCTCGGCACACAGGGTGGCCCTGGCAGGCATTCGAGCCCAATGTGTTTGTATGGCCATGGGACAGGCCATGGGTGCGGCAGCCGCGTTGGCCGTACAGCGTAAAACCCCCTCCCGCAATATTAGCAGCAAAGATATTGTTGCATTAACCATTGAGCATGGTGCTGTACAATTATAAACATGACAACTGTTATCGAATCATCCAAAGCAATCGAAGTCATCGCAGAATCGGACATTTTGGTGGTTGGC
>JARROY010000268.1:0-3891 GCA_037383445.1 Anaerolineales bacterium
GAGAGCGGGTGTTGGAGATGACCATCGCCTATGCCAAGGCGCGGGAGCAGTTTGGGGTGCCGATCGGTTCGTTTCAGGCGGTTAAGCATCGTCATGATGATGGCTGAACCGATGCACCACATGCAGGTGGCTCCAATTACAAATGGTTCGAGGAAAGTCAGGTAAATGAAGAACAGCAACCCGAATAAAGCCAGCAAAAACATGGCCATTTTGGCATAAAATTGAACTTTTCCAGAGGTTCTTAACGAGACCATCCAGGCAATTCCAATTGAAACATAGCCAGTCATACCCAAAATAGCCACTGGAATGACCCCGAATAATTTAGAATATTTACTCTGCTGGACTGCATTGCAATCCCCAACAGGTCCGCACATAGCCTCGTCTCCGGTTACTTCTATAAAACCGAGATATACTGCGATCATAAAACCGAGCACAAGAAGCACAGGGAGAACCCAGGACGGCCACTGTTTTGGGGTGGATGCCTGCATAAATTGGATCCCGATCCACACCACCACTCCGACCATGATTATCAGGACAGCCACAGCAATTCCATTGGCGAGTTTATCAGTGTTGAAGCGCTCTACAGCAGAACTAGGTTCAGTTAACGTTGTGCTTGGGTCAATAACCGTGATTGCGGATTTGTCTTGTGTCGCTTCCTCCACCACTGGAATGGTGGGGGTAGGGGGGTCTTCAGTCTGGGTTGGCTGTGGAGTGTCCTGTTGGGTTTCGGTTGGCGCAGGGGTTGGCGTTTCTTCAGTGCCTTGTGAATTTTGTGAGATGAGGGCGGTATCTTGCCCTTCGGCATCGATATACCCTTGATTAAATAAAAACTCTTGCACGACAGGTACATCTGGCCAGCCAATGCCATCCCCGTTTAATCCATCCGCGATGATTAGGGGCAATTCTTCCGGGATTTGCAATTCACCCATCAGGACTGTTTGGGAGATTAAAAGAAAGGGTACACCTACCCGGTCGGGAGGATTCTCTATCTGTTGCAGTACCGCCTGGAAAAATTCAGAACCCTCTTGTGTTGAGACATCTATCCCCAGAATGAAAAGCTGTTCGCCGTACTTTTCAAATAGGGGGGGCAAATCTTCGGTGATTACCTTATGGCAGTGCGAGCAGGTGGGTGAATAGAATAAGAGTGCCCGAACCTTGGGAGTTTCCTTTGCGCTGACTGTCCCGATGGTCAGGCACAGCAAGAAGAGCAGAATCAGTAAAGAAATTAACGGTTTTGAGATTTTCATCGGATACCTCGTTCTTCGAGAAGTTAATCGACTTCCTTTAGTTTTTGCTTCAGGGATTGCAGCATTGGCACCGGGGTTGGGTCTGCACCGTATGCGATGGCCAAATAGAATGAAAGGTAATCTCCAAAATGCAGAGCTGTCCACATCGAGTCTAGAATAGCACGGCCTGGTGCCCGATAGAAATCCGTGGTAATTCCTTCGAGCATGAATATTTTTCTGGTCAATTCCTCTCGGAGCTTGTTGCGCGGGTGGTTTTGCTTTGAAGTGATGAAGAATGCCAAGGTTTTACCGGGTAGGTTTTCGGGAAACATACTGCCCTGCAGCGTGTTGTGGTCTGCCTCCGGTAGAAACTCAAAAGCCGCTTGGGCTTTAGCAATCTCGTTGATTTGGGTTTTCCAGCGGCGGGCCACTGGGGAAAGGAAGCCCGACCCAAACAGAATTGGCCACCGGTCAACAAACTGACCGGCCATACGTTTGGCCGGGTTGGTAGCCGCCGGGATTTCCGGCATCATTTGAGCCTGCTGCTTTTTCATGGCTTGTACAGCCTCACCAAGCTCTTGGGTGACCTTGTCCTGGTCAAACAAACCCAAGCGCGTCAGGGCGGCCAGCAGCAATCCGAAAGAATACCCCACCGCAGCCCGGGGTTGAAAATCATCTTCAAATATCCAACACCCAACACCGGCCTGGGAGGCTTTTTCGGCCAGCATCCCGCCAGTAGTAATTGCCAAGACCGGTAGTTCTAGAGTTTGAGCTTGATCAAAGACAGATAAGGTCTCCTCAGTATTTCCTGAATGGGATGAACAGATCACCAGGGTATTGGTCCATTTGGGCAGGGTATAGTCCCTGAGCACAGTGATTGGTACGGGGCAAGCAGGTAAAGCGTAGGCTGCCAGCAAATCGCCCCCAATCGCCGAGCCACCCATTCCGGCGATAATTACATGGTCGATGGAAGGATACTGCGGCATTGGCAGTTGAAGTCCAAGGTCCCACGCTCCAGCCAGTTGGTCGGGTAGATTATTGATGTGGTGGAGCATGTTTTGTTGATCTAGCTCTTGGATCAATTCTTGGTTGTCTAATTGCATCGGTAAAACCTCGAAATAAAAATTGTTGTGGTTTGATCGAACGTTCACAGCTGTCTAGAGGACAGCGATAGTTTCAATCACCTTTTTTCTGCAGCTCTGTCAGGATCTGGTAAATTTTTCTCCTTGGCCATCCGGATTGTTCTGCCAGCTGGCGAGCAGCCTGGGAGGGTGAGTCTGATCCTTTGATAACCTGAATGGCGGCCAGCAGCTCTTCTTCCTGCCACTTTTCAGCCGATTTGCTCTGGCCGGCGACAATCAGGGTATATTCGCCTCGTGCAGGATGATCTGCAAAATAGCTGCGCGCGTCGCTGATTTTGCCGCGGAATACTTCTTCGAACATTTTTGTCAGCTCGCCCGCCACAGCGATCTGGCGGTCGCCGAGGATGTCTTCCATATTCCAGAGGGAGTCGACCATGCGGTGCGGAGTTTCGAAAAAGATCAAGGTATAGGGCAAAGATTTAACTTCTTCAATTGCCCGCTGGCGCTCACCGGCTTTTCGCGGCAGATAGCCGAGATACACGAATTTGTCGGTGGGAAGTCCCGAGACGACTAATGCCGCAACCGGCGCGTTAGGACCAGGGATAGGGCTAACGGTATGTCCAGCATCTATAGCGGCACGAACCAGCAAATAGCCAGGGTCGTTCAATCCAGGAGTCCCGGCATCTGAAACGAGGGCGACATCTCCCTGCGCCAGGGCATCCATCACGCCTTCAATTTTATGGCCTTTGTTGTGGTCGTAATAACTTGTAGATGGGGTGTTGATCTGGAAGTGGTTGAGTAATTTTACCGTGCGGCGGGTATCTTCAGCCGCAATCAATTTTGCTTCGCGTAGAATGCGCACCGCACGCGGGCTCAAATCTTCTAGGTTACCGATGGGGGTCGACACCAGATACAAAGTGCTCACGGTTTCTGCTCTCCATTTTCCAGCGAGTCGGGAGGGAGGATTAATTTAATACGCCGGGCCAGTTTGCGGCGGGTTAGCAGTGTGCGCCGTCCGCATCCCAAACACTCCAAACCGATATCTGCACCTAGGCGAGTGATTTTCCAGCGGTAGCTGCCGCAGGGGTGCGGTTTTCTCATCTCAACGATATCATCTAAGCGAATTTCAGGCAGCATGTTCCTTACCTGCAACGATTACTTTTAGATTGGACGAGTGATGAATACCACAAAGGTCTCAGACAACTCTTCCAATTTAGGGATTATATCACGGGTGGTATAATCCTCCTTTGACACTGCATCTAAGTGTTAATCGAATCAATCACCATTTTAGGAGTGTTGGATGTTGAATTTTTCACTGGCGGAAATCATCAGTTTAATCGTTGTGTTGCTGATCGCTTTCCCTATCCATGAACTTGCCCACGCGGTCAGTGCCGATTATTTTGGGGACGATACCCCGCGCTTGCACGGACGGTTGACTTTTAACCCGCTTGCTCACCTGGATGTGTTTGGATCGCTGACACTGATTTTACTTGGGTTTGGTTGGGCCAAGCCAGTTCCGGTCAACGAGTATACGCTTGCATCGCGATCTCGTTTTGCGCCTGCCTTGGTAGCGTTGGCGGGTC
>JARROY010000269.1:0-4794 GCA_037383445.1 Anaerolineales bacterium
GGTATCTGGCGTGCACAGATCGACCAGGTGGTTGCTCCAGAATTCGGGGGCATGAACGACCAATCCCAAATCATAATCTTCCCCAATATATTCCTCATCCAGGTCTCGGTCTGTGAAATGGAATTCGAGGATTTTGGGTTTATATTTGAGCATCGGTTCGAAGTCGTTGTAGCGCACGACAAACCCCCACTCCATCGGCAGGGTGTGCTCCATATCCAGCGTGACCCGGGTGCCAATATCTTCCGGCAGAAACAAGTCATCTTCAGCAATATCGCGGGTGGCCGTCCGCCCTACCAACTCTTGGTATCGCTGCGGAGAGAGTCCTTGCCCTGGCCCCTTGACGGTGACCATTTCTTCGGTGATCACCTCACCTTTTTGGATATCGCGTGCAGCGACCAGGCTTTTTGCCAGCACTTCCCGGTTGAGGATTTCCCCGCGCGACATATACTTTTCCTCCCCTGTACCCAAAGCCATCTCGACCTGCCGGATATCGCGCACCATTTTCTTAAAGCCGTGCGGTTCCAGGCTGGCAGCATGGTCTGGCCCATCCATCGTGCGGTCCAGGGTGATATGCCGCCGGTAGACAGGATCATCGGTTTGCCCTTTTTCACCAAATGGGACAGCAGCGGCAGGTTGATCATATCCGCTGAGGCGACCTTAAACGCCGGAACGCCCAGTTCTTCCAAAAAATCTGCGCTGTCCATATCGAAAGGAGAACAAATGAAGGTGACCCCTTTTTGGTCGCAGTATTCCTTGATGCGGAAATAATCCTCATCCGACAATTCCACTTGCTGCAAAATTGGCAGCAGGTAGGCCATGTTCTTTTCCCCGGTGTTCACGTTTTCAAGCATCTTTTTAGGATAGAGGTTTTTCAGGTTTCGCTTCTGAAACTTAACCGCATCCACCCCCGCATCGATCGCATTATCAATCAGCTCAAATGCCAGCGGAACCATCCCATTATGGTTGACTCCGATCTCCGCGATGATGTACGTGGGGTGTCCATCACCATTCCATCTCCTTAATTTGAAATCCAAAAATTTCTAGGGATAAAACTTTATTCAGGATTAAATGTTCAGCACGCTGCCAATCTTCGGGAGAATCAAGGTCTACCCAATCCCCAGGGTCAATGATCAGGGGCAGGATACGGTTTCCTGTCATCGAATGCTTATCCATAATTGTTTTTCTCCAGGCCGCATCCACATAGCCGGTCTGCCAATAGGCATCAGGCAGCGCCTGGCGGGGCATGTTGTAGGGTTCCTTGAAACCTGTTTCCAGCAGCGGGTGCATCAAGCCGTTTTCATCAATAGTCCACATCTTATAGGGATTCTGGAAAGGGATCACGACTGTACGGATCGAATCAGCTTGTGGATGCTGGATCAATTTCCAGACAGCCTGATCAATATGCCACATTCGGCGCAGCGGGGAGGTTGGCCGCAGTTGAACCACGATTTCCGGCTGGTATCCTTCGTGTTCTTTCAACCAGTTCAGGGCATGTTCAAATACGGGGAGGTCGGGTGTCTGGTCCTGCGAGTAGGCAGCAGGGCGTATAAACGGCACTTCCGCGCCGTAGCGCCGCGAAATCTCAGCAATTTCCTCATCGTCGGTCGAAACGATCACTCTGGTGATCATTTCAGACTGCAGTCCCGCGGCAATGCTGTAGGAAATGAGGGGGTATCCCGCAAAATCCTTGATGTTTTTTCGGGGAATCGTCTTAGACCCTCCCCTGGCCGGAATAAGTGCTAAGACCTCTATTTGTCGAGTGGGTTCCATTCTGATTTCCTTCTCGATCTAGTTCATTCCAGTTCTACTCGACCCTCTGGCAGAACTTACCACGCCGTCCATCCGCCATCGACAACCAGATTAGCGCCTGTCATATAGCTGGAAGCATCGGATGCCAGGAACAGCAGAGCACCGTTCATTTCATCTTGTTCTGCCATTCTGCCAAACACAGCCCGTGCAGAATAGGCCTTAACAAACTCTTCGTCATGCTGATTGAAGACGCCGCCTGGAGTCAGGGCATTGACGCGGATATTTTTTGCGCCATAATAGGCTGCCAGGTATTGGGTCATGCCGAGCACCCCGGCTTTGGTGACAGAATAAGTCACCGGTTTATATTGAGGCGGTTGGCCTTCACGCTGGTAGAGCCTTTGGTCAGGTCCCACCAAGCCGTACATTGAACACAGGTTGACCACCACGCCCTTGCCTTGCGCCAGCATCGGTTGTGTTGCGGCCTGGGTACAAAGGAACATGCCCGTCAGGTTGACGTCGATTGCCTGCTGCCATCCTTCCAGCGGGAAAGTCTCAAAGGCGTTTTGTCCCTGGTCTGCAATGCCCTCCGGATCAAACTTGGGGTCCAGCGCGGCACTGTTTACCAGGATATCCAGCCGGCCAAACGCCTCGAGCGCAGAGTCGACCATCGCGGCAACCGATTCTGGATCGGTGATATCGGTAGGAATGTCGACCGCACGTCCGCCAGTTTGATTAATTGCCTCCGCTACCATTTCTGCCGCTGAGGTATTAATATCAACCACAGAAACAGCCGCACCGGCCGCTGCCAGTGTTTGACAAAATTGCCTCCCCAACAACCCGGCCCCGCCGGTTACGACTGCACTTCGTCCGGTCAGGTCAAACAATTGAGGCAAGTTGGACATCATTCCATCCTAGCAGTTCGGGATGATCAGGACGAATGATCCGATCATCCCGAACCAATAAATAAATTAAACCTCGTTCACTATAAAGCCGCGTTCAACCAGATAATCAACAATCTGGCGGGCACACTCGTCAGGGGATTTCACCACCGTATCGAGGCGAATTTCAGGATCACGCGGCGCTTCGTAGGGATCATCGATTCCGGTAAACCCTTTGATCTCGCCTGCCCGAGCTTTGGCATACAAGCCTTTCACATCCCGCTGTTCGCAAACCTCAATCGGGGTATCCACATATACTTCAATGAAGCGGTCTCGCCCAATCATCAGTTTGACTTCATTGCGGGTTTGGCTGTAAGGACTGATTGCTGCGCAAATGACGGTGCCGTTATGGCGGGCGATTTCACCAGCCACAAAACCGATGCGCAAGATATTGGTATCGCGGTCTTCTTTACTGAAGCCCAACCCCTTGGAAAGATGGGTGCGCACCACATCACCATCCAATACAGTCAGCTGCCGGCCGCGTTCGAAAAGCATCGGGATCAGCGCCTGAGCAATGGTCGATTTGCCTGAACCGCTCAAACCCGTGAACCACAAGCAGAAGCCGCGGCGGTGCTGCGGAGGATTGACTTCCATCAAGATTTCTGCGGTTTCTTTGCGGGTAAACCATTCCGGCAGCAGCAGCCCTTTGGCCAGATAATCATCCCGCACCTGCGTGCCAGAGATCGATTTAATCTGTGCATCCTGGGATACTTTATCAGTTTCTTCATAGCGGTCTTCATTTGCCAGGTAAACCATCATCTTAAACGGCACCATCTGCACGCCGACTTCGTCGGCATATTTCGAGAGCAGTTCCTGTGCATCATACGGCCCGTAGAACGGTTTGCCTGCGCCGTCTACGCCCGGTCCGGCATGGTCTCTCCCAACGATAAAATGGGTCGCCCCGTAATTCCGCCGAATAATGGCATGCATTACAGCTTCGCGAGGTCCGGCCATGCGCATGGCTAACGGCAGCAAGCTCAATACAGTCTTGCTATGGTCGTAGTAATTGTCATAGAGCGCTTTATACACCCGGCAGCGAGTGTAATGATCGACATCACCGGGTTTTGTCAGCCCCACCACCGGATGCAGGAGCAAAGCCCCACCGACCTCATCGGCTGCCCGCTTGGTCAGCTCTTCGTGCACGCGGTGCATCGGGTTGCGAGTTTGGAAAGCCACGACGTTCTCATACCCAAGGTTGGCCAATAACTCCCGCACCTGGGCTGGGGTGCGGCGCTGCTCGACAAAGTCGTTGTAGGTGGGCATATTGACCACTTTCAGCTCACCGGATAGATAGGAATCACCCCAACGCACCATCTCGGCGACCAGCGGGTGCCTGGGATCAGTGCTCCCCAATACTTTGCTGGCTTCTTCTCTCCAATCCCAACTGTACATTTCTTCAATTGTCATCACGGCAATCACGTTATTGCGCGCATCGCGCAAAACAATTTTCTCAGCTCCTGCGGGGATTTCATCCCGGTCCACAGGGAGTGTGATCGGCAGCGGGAATAAGGTGCCGTCGGTTAACCGCATCTCATCCATTACCCGGCGGTAATCTGCCTCACCCATAAACCGGTCCAGCGGAGAAAAACCACCCACAGCCAGAAGTTCAAGGTCATTTAAGACCCGTTCCGAGATCTGGATGTAAGGTAAATGTGAAGCTTCATTTAACAACGCTTCACGCTCAGCTCCTTCGACGATCAGATTGACCAATTTTCCTCCGTAGGGAGAAATCAAAACATGTTGTTCTAAAGCCATAAATTGCTCCTAAGTTTTCTGCCGCAAGTCCTCACTTGAGCAGGTAATTTCGTATGATTTTTTATAATGCCTGTAAACACAGCCCTACATGATACCATGAACTATGATTTTGTTGTAAACCACCAACCAATAAAAAACGTGAAATTAAATTCATGCGATCACAATCATCCTTTTGCTGCACGTTCCAATGCACCTATAATTTTCTGGCCAGCAAACTGCCAGTTTAATTCGGTGTCATATCGAGATCTCGTTGAGTAGCATAACTTAACATAACTATTTTTGTCTCTAACATAACGAAGAACAACATCAACATAGGCTTTTGGAGGGCTTCCTTTGGATAAGACAACCCCTG
>JARROY010000270.1:0-3846 GCA_037383445.1 Anaerolineales bacterium
GGTTCAGAAAGCGTTTTTCTGACCAACCGGCAGTGTTTGTTTTTGATGATATGCATTGGGCGGATGCGGCTTCAATACAATTGATTAATAAGATGCTGCAGTTAACTGATGTTATCCCAATTGTTATGATATGTGCTTTGCGTGTAGACCATTCCTCCCCAGGATGGCAAATCCGGTCTGCAGCTGATGAGAATTATCACCACCGTTATACCGAGATGTCCTTACGACCATTATCCGAAGCAGATTCCAATGAGCTTGTAAATCGCTTGTTAGAGATAGCAGAACTGCATGATAAGTTGCGAGCAAGTATCTTGGAAAAGTCTGACGGCAACCCATTTTTTATTGAAGAAGTCATTAGAGCGCTGATAGAAAACGATATTGTTGTCCCTGAAGAACGAGTGGAAAACGGCGTGACCAAAAATTATTGGGTTTCGACAAGTGATGGATCGGATTTCTCTATCCCTGACAATTTGCAATCTTTATTATCGGCAAGGATGGACCAATTAGAAGAATCTACAAGGGCAACTTTACAGCTTGCCTCTGTTATCGGCAGGAATTTTTACTTGAGAGTGCTACAAGCAGTGAATACATCTTCGCCAGAATTAGACAAGCAAGTAGGCACCTTGCTGCGCTTGGATATGATCCGCGAATCTGCCCGAGTGCCGGAAGTTGAGTACTCTTTCAGAAACCCCCTGACACAGGAAGCAGTTTATAAGACAATTTTACTAAAGCATAGACGGGAATTTCATAAACGTGTTGCTGAAGCGATGGAAAATTTATACCAAGACAGGCTAGACGGTAAATTTGGTTTGCTGGCCCACCACTATACCTTGGCTGGAGAGAATATAAAGGCGATCGATTACTGCAGAAAAGCCTCCCAGCAAGCTGTGAATGTTTATGCATATGAAGAAGCCGAGAAAAATTTACGGGTTGCGCTGGAGTTATTAGCGTCACAAGAAAACGCTGAACTTCAGATGTACGTATTGGAAGAGTTGGCGGATGTTTGCAGGATTGTTCGAGATTTTGTTGAGGCGATCACAATTTATCAGGAAGCTCTAGATTATTGGTCAAAGTTGGATGAAGGTGATAAGAGTGTTCACCTGCGGATTAACCGTAAAATTGTGGAAATTGCGACTGAGGCAAAATGGTCTGTTGATGCTAAAACGTATCAGCAGGTGAGCGAAATTAGCCATAAATCCCATTCAAGCTTACATTCGAGCCTTGATGGCATGATGGAGAGCGAACCACATTCCGAAACGGTAAAGATGCTGGTGGCTTTATCAAATGATGCCTGGAGGGTGCAAACACCCGTTGATTGGCAAAAAGCCCAAATGTATGCAGAGGATGCAGTAATCATTGCAGAACAGTTAAAGGATAAAGGGCTGCAATCGATGGCACTCGGAGCGCTGGCAACTTCATTGGATGGACAAAGCATGCTACGTGATCACTTAAATGTTGCACAGCGAAGATTTGAAATTAGTGAAAACGATTCTACTGTGACCGTGCATGAAAAAATTGATGCGACAAGATGCCTTGGCTCTGCTTTCATGTATGTTGGGGAATATTCACAAGCATTGCCTTATCTGGAATTAGCTGAATCGCTTGCCAAAAACGTGCGAGCACCAGATCAGATTGCTAATGCTACCGGGCTAATGGCCCAATGCTTGTACCGTTCAGATCGGTGGGATGAGGTTTTGGAATTAGAGAATCGATGGCGAGACCTCGAGTTAAAGTATACCCGCGAGCGGGTTGGTGAAACCTGATTTTTTGTTGCGCTCAGTGCGAGCATCCGCGCGTTGCGTGGCGAACAAGTGATTGCAAATAAATATAAAACAGAAGCGTATGAATATATGGTTTCGATGTCGGGGCAGCCTGATCATTGGCAGCGAAACCAGTTCTATTGAGACTCTTTGCCGCTCCAGGCTGAGGGCGAGTTCGCCCAGGTAAAGAAACGACTGGAAACTGCTTTAGGATTATCAGGCCAACCAGTTAAGCGAGGCACAATGGCGCATATGCATATTGTCTATATGATGATTGTGGATGCCGCTGCTACCGCGAGAGACGCTGAGACGATAGAAAAATATGGTCCCTTGTTGGAAGAATTAGCAATAAGGGATGAGCACCAACCTTATTTGGCAATTTCGCGTAGAGCCAACGGTGTAGCCCATCGACTTAAACTTGAGTTTGACCAAGCTGAGAAATATTTACTCCAAGCCCAAGAATATTTTGAAAGCGCTGGTATGCCCTGGCAGGAGGGGCGAACCTTATATGAATTAGGCGAGCTAGCATTAGAGCAAAAAAATAACTCTCTTTGCCAAGAGCGATTTACTCAGGCTTTGGAGATCTTTGATCGAATTTTGGCAAAACCAGATTCAGAAAGAACAAAAAAAGCCTTAATAGAAGTTGAGCTAGAATAAATTTACTGGGCAAGGATTGCCGGATAGTGGTTAAAAAAGAATGTGATGAAATTGATGTGGCAATCTTGAAATTTTGATCCTTAAACCAATTCTTTACTAGTTCGGTCATAACTCGATAACACTGGCCGGGTTAATTAGTGTATCTTATAAATTTCATTACTAATAGTGAAAGGAAAAATGATGACAGTTCAAAACACCGCTGTTTCCACACTTCCAGAGCGGAATGTTTTAGTTGCGTTTTTGTTTTTTATTCTTGTTGCCGGAGGGGCATCTGTTGCAATTCGGATTACCTATGGCGAATTGGCACCGTTTTGGGCTGCAACTGCCCGTTTTACATTTGGAGCGTTGGTTTTTTGGATCATAATGGCAATCCGGAAAATGCCGATCCCAAAAGGCCGGGCTTTGTTGGGTGCGGTTATTTTTGGTGTGTTGACAACTGGGTTATCTTTTCTATTGGTCGCTTGGGCGTTGGTTGTCATACCAGCAAGCCTCTATCAGATATTAATGGCTTTAGTACCATTGTTGACGTTGTTCTTGTCTGCAATTCATGGAATTGAATCTATTAATCTGCGGGGGATTGCGGGAGCCTTATTGGCGGTCCTTGGGATCGTGGTTACTGTGGGCGGGGCATCTACCGCCAACTTTTCATTGCCACATATTGCAGCGGTCGTACTCGCTGCAGGTTTTATGGCAGAGGGAGGTGTATTGATAAAGAAGTTTCCTCCTAATCCTCCGGTCGCGACAAATGCAATTGCGATGACCACCGGGTCGATCATTTTGGGCGCTGCTTCACTGATCAATGGTGAAAAATGGACCTTACCCACTCAAACAAATACTCTGTTGGCTTTTGGGTACTTGGTTTTTATTGTTACCATTTTTGCATTTTTGTTGTATATGTTTGTATTGGGAAAATGGACTGCCTCCGGAACGTCGTATGGTTTTGTGATCATTCCACTAGTTACGATGGTCGTTGCTTCGACGGTTGCAGGGGAAACGATTACGCCAAACTTTCTATTGGGAGCTGTGTTGGTGTTGGCCGGTGTATTCGTTGGAGCGCTGCTGCCTTCGAAAACTAAACACGCTGAAATTGAGGAGTGCAAAGACAGAGCCGGGCAAGTACTTCCGCACTGTACATAGCTAAAGACCCTTAGAAAAACTCAATAACTGCAAAGGGAATGAGATCGAAGTGGATGATTTTATCAGTCAACTTGCTGATAAATCATCCACTTATTTTAATGGCAATTTAATTTTTTTACCTATCTTGCTCTTTTAAAATGAGTTAAACGTACCTTGAGGTTTTTTTGTCACTAAATATATAATAATGTTTACCTAAATTAGCAGGAATATGCTATAATTTTCGCATTCAATATACCCACATAACAGTGAAAATTTTATAGCGAGTTTTGGAAATTTATACCAAGTAATTGAG
>JARROY010000271.1:0-5148 GCA_037383445.1 Anaerolineales bacterium
TCGCCGCATTTCACTGTTCAACCGACTACTGATGATAATGCTCGCCATTTGACTGTCTACCACTGTGATAAACTTCTAGACCTGATCTGAGAAAGCAACTGCCTGATAACTTTCCAGTGATACCACCCCCACGACCTTCCCTCGGAACTTCATAGGCACGACCATTTTTGCTGCGACGTCCTTACCGGCAGAAACGTATCTAGATAGTTTGGCTACTTCACCGATCCGCAAGACCTGTCCAATTTCCAAAACGCTTCTTTCAAGCGATAATCCCCTTTCTATCCGTCTGGTAATCGGTTTTTCAGCCGATTCTGAATATTCGATAAACATATTGGTTTGTTCATCGTACAATAGCACGTCGACATTATTGACCACAAAAGCTCGCTCTAAAAGTTTTTCTCCGCGCACGACCACCTCATTTAATTCCATACCCGAAGAAGCCAGTGAAGCGAGATCATTTAACAATGCAAAGCGTTGCAAATAATATCCTGCCTCAACATTTATGATGCTTTTCTCAACAGATGGTGCTATATGGACTCCCAGAGCAGCTGCTATATCAATATCTTCATCCGAAAATCCTTTATTGCGACCAAATAATAAAATACCAATCACTCGTTGCCCAAGTGTAATTGGGACAATGACCCAGTCAATCTTAGGAAGTAAATCCTCATTGAGGTTTAAGCTCACTGGAGCCCTGCCATTACTTACGTAGACATGTTGGTTATCGATAGCTTTTCCCATTTTAGAAGTCGGATCCATAGAAAAACTTTCGGAGACAGTTTTTGCAGGTAGATTCAACACCGCATTGATGGTATATTCATCCCCAGAACGCACAGCTAACAAGGCGTAATCAGAATTTAAAACTGTTTCAATTGTCTCCAAGATGCGCTGTAAACTATCTGGAAGTTCCATCATATCGCCAATCGGCTGATAGCTTTGGGCAGGTGGAAATTTTTTAGAAATTACAGAAGGAATTGTTATCGGTAATTGGGCTGCAATAGTCGTTAAGAAAGATTTGTCACTTTCCTTCAAATTTCCAGCGCCGACCAACAACACATTAAGTGGAGAAGATGCTGGAATGGCATACACTCTTTCTACTTCAAACTGATTTTGCCCTTCACGGATCGAGCGATAACGAGAACGGTTTCGGTCAGCAACATCATCAAACCAATCCGTGACACTACGATCATCCAAGAATTTATCCAGAGCTGGCAACTGTTTTTTCCTAAATCCTGAAGAAAAATCCACGTACCAGCGATCACTTCCGCGATAGAGAAATACTCCCCACTCAGCCCGAGTAAGGCGGCAGGCGTGCGTCAGCTGTTCGATTAACCTTTCTCTAATTGCCTTCAAAATGCGCCTCCGCAAGTATATGAATTATAGATGAAAAATTCTACTTTGACCCTTCAAACCCCCATCGAATACAAACAGACTCATAAAAAATTGGTATTACAAATTACCTGCACAATCACATTTTCATAACATGATATACTCAAGAGAAATTTTACTTTTGTGCACAATATCACAGAAGGAGCCAGAAAAGCATGAACATCGGAATACCAAAAGAAAGCAGACCTTCCGAATATCGAGTTGGATTATCCCCATCTGGAATTCGACGTTTAACAAACCGTGGACATGTTTGTTATATCGAACATGATGCAGGAAAATATGCTGGATTTAGCGACTTAGATTATGAAAACGCAGGAGCGAAGATTGTCTATTCCGCTCACGAAGCCTTTGCCAGAGGGGACTTTATCATCAAAGTGGCTCGACCATTAGAAGAGGAATTAACCCTCATTCGACCTGGAAGCATCCTCAGTGGTTGGCTGCATCTTCCCGCTGCTAGCAAATCTAAAATCGAATTTTTATTAGACAATAACATTACCACGGTTGCTTATGAGCAAATCCAGCGTTCAGATGGTTCCCGGCCAGTCCTTCAAGTTATGAGTCAAATCGGGGGAAAAATGCTGCCCCAAATTGCAGCCTACCTCCTGCAAAATAATAATGGTGGGAAAGGAATCTTGCTTGGAGGCATAGCCGGCATACCACCAGCAGAAGTCGTCATTATTGGCGCAGGAGTTTTAGGACAATCTGCTGTTCAGTCATTTTCAGGATTAGGTGCCCACCTGACAGTGTTAGACATCTCCGAAGAAGCAATCCAAAAAACCGTGGAAAAATTCCCGAATATAGCCACTATGTATGCTACCAAGGCTAATATTGAACGTACGTGTGCATACGCTGATGTGGTAGTTACCGCAGCCGCTATTCCAGGTAAGATTGCACCGGTTCTTATTACACGGGAAATCCTCAAAACCATGAAACGAAGGGCAATCATTCTCGATCCCAGCATAGATCAGGGTGGTTGTCTTGAAACTTCCCGGCCAACCAACCATGAAAATCCGACCTTCATAGAAGAAGGAGTTATTCATTATTGCGTACCTAATATCACCAGCCTCATTGCCCGGACATCCACCAATGCATTCTCCAATACGGCATTTAAATACTTTGAGGAAATCGTTGAAACAGGGATCGACAATGCTATCCAGAATAATCCAGAGATCGCGAAGGCGATCAATACCCACCAGGGGCAGATCAAATACCTAGATCATCTATCCGAAAATTTCAATCAGGTTTAACTATGGAATGGATCAATAAATACACCTCACGGGTTGTAACGGCCAAAGAAGCTGTTAAAAACATCCAAAGTAACCAGCGTTTATTCCTCACAGGAAATGTATCCGTGCCGCATAAGCTTTTAGAGGCTTTGGTTGATTATGCTCCAAATGTCACCGATGTAGAGATCGTTCAAGCATTAACAGTTGGTACACACGATTACGCTTCACCCGAAATGACAGGTCACCTGAGAATCAATACGATCTTTGTCAGTGAAAATGTACGCTCAGCAGTTCAAGCAGGACGAGCGGATTTTACACCAGTATTGCTATCAGAATTTCCATTGCTGTTCAAGAAAAAAATACTACCCTTAGACGTGGCATTAATTCACCTATCTCCCCCAGATGAACATGGATTCTGCAGCTTAGGCGTAGAAGTAGGTCTCACGAAAAGTGCTGCGGAATCCGCCGATCTTGTGATTGCTGAAGTAAACCAGAAAATGCCCCGCACCTTGGGAGATTCGTTTATTCATGTTAGCAAATTAGATTACATGGTACCGGTGGATTACGAACTCCCAGACCTAGCGATGAGCAAAGGGGGGCCTAATGAAACAATCAAAAAGATCGCTGAATATTGCGCGGAACTGATCCCAGACGAAGCCACTATGCAGATGGGGATCGGTGGCATCCCCGATGCGGTGCTTAAACATCTTTATGACAAAAAAGATCTTGGTATTCATACCGAGCTATTTTCAGATGGGGTTATTGACTTGGTTGAAGCAGGTGTGATCACCAATGCCAAGAAGACCCTCCATACTGGGAAGATCATCGCTGGATTTATCCTAGGATCAAAACGTTTGTATAAATGGGTTCATGATAATCCGTTGATCGAGTTTCACCCGACGGAATATGTTAATGACCCGTTCGTGATCGCCCAGAACGACCGAATGGTGGCGATCAACTCAGCGATAGAAATTGACCTGACAGGACAGGTTTGTGCAGACAGCATTGGTCCAATGATTTACAGTGGAGTCGGTGGTCAATTCGATTTTATTTATGGCGCCTCCCGCTCCAAAGATGGCGTTCCAATCATTACTCTCCCGAGTACAGCCAAGGGTGATTCTCTAAGTAGAATTGTCCCCATGCTGAAAAAAGGTGCCGGCGTTGTTACGAGCCGAAACCATGTCAGATATATCATCACAGAATTTGGAATTGCGCCAACGAGCAAGTGCTCTGATCAATATCGCTCACCCATCTTTTAAGGATGAGTTGATCGCACAAGCAAAAGAATTGAACTATATTTAACCCTATGGAAAAACCCCGTACAAAAATCGTGGCCACTATCGGCCCAGCAAGCGAAGACGAATCCACATTGTTAAAAATGATTCGTGCAGGAATGAATGTCGCTCGTTTGAATTTTTCTCACGGTACCCACGAAGACCATGAAATAATATTTCGTAGAATCAGAACCCTCAGCCAAAAGCTAGGAAAACCACTGGCAATAATGCAAGATCTGCAGGGGGTTAAAATCCGGGTCGGAGAACTTCCAGCCCCAATACAGTTAAATAAGAAGGCAAAGATCATCCTGACGACCAGTGTTAAGGTTCCTGAAGGTCTTGTCCCAGTCGATTATCCCGAACTGCATAAACTCCTCAAGCCTGGCAGCACTATCCTCTTGGATGATGGGAACATGGAACTGAAAGTTCTAGAAATCCAAGACCAGCAGATTGTTTGCCGAGTGGTCATAGGTGGCGTTCTGAAATCTCACAAAGGAATCAATCTTCCCGGAACGAAACTGGACATTCCGGGATTTACTGAAAAAGACGAAGACGATCTATCCTTTGGGCTAAAGCTAGGCATAGATGCTGTGGCTGTCTCGTTTGTCTGCAGTGCAGATGATATTGCCCGGGTTAAACGTGCGATCAGCCAGCAAACGCCCAATCAATACCAACCAATCGTTATCGCGAAGTTAGAAAGACCAGAGGCGGTGGACAATCTGGAAGAAATAATTGCTATATCAGATGGGGTGATGGTAGCACGTGGAGATCTCGGAGTGGAGATGAGCCCTGAGGTTGTTCCAATCATTCAGAAACGGATTATTGAAACTGCCAACCTCAATAAAAAAATCGTCATCACAGCTACTCAAATGCTTGAATCAATGATCAGTAGCCCACGCCCTACCAGAGCCGAAGCCAATGATGTAGCCAACGCAATTTTTGATGGCACTGATGCAGTGATGCTTTCTGGTGAAACAGCTGTAGGCAAATATCCTGTGGAAAGCATCGCAATGATGAATGCAATCATATGCAAATCAGAAGAACACCTAAATCAATGGGGACGCTGGCAAGGTAGTCCATCGAAAAGTTATGAGGATGACGCTGTAGCTATTACTGGTGCCGCCAGGGAATTGGCTCATGATCTAAATGTTGCCGCTGTTGTTGTTGTCACACAATCAGGACGCACAGCGCGTTATATGTCGAAGGCTCTGCCGCGAGTTCCTATCATTGGGTTTACACCTAATGAGGAGACCTTTCAT
>JARROY010000272.1:0-3807 GCA_037383445.1 Anaerolineales bacterium
CAATAAAACGCGATTCAAATCGGATTATTGGCCCAGGAATTGGGGACAACTCCTTGGGTGTTGCAGGTCTATTTGGGTTGATTTGGGAACTAGATCATCGCGGAATCAACCTACCTGGTGATTTATGGTTGGTAGCGAATGTGGGTGAAGAAGGTCTGGGCGATCTGGTCGGGATGAAAGAGATCGTTGCCCGTTTTGGTAAGTCCCCAATTGGGTACGTGGTGCTGGAAGGGCTCGGATTTGGCCGATTGTATAACCGTGGGCTGGGAGTCCGCAGATATAAGATTTCAGTGGAAACCCCTGGCGGACATTCTTGGGTGGATTTTGGGACTCCATCCGCGATCCACGAACTATCTGGCACCATAAATCAGATCCTCGATCTAAGGCTACCTGCCAGAAAACGCACCACTGTAAATGTTGGTAAAATCTGTGGAGGGGTGTCGGTTAATACGATTGCCCCTTTTGCTTATCTGGAACTTGATCTCCGTTCGGAAAATAACCGTGCTTTGGCGTCCCTCGACCGTAAAGTTCGAGATTTAATCCGATTTGCAGAGCGACCTGGTGTCCACTTCGAGATTGAGGTTATTGGCAATCGGCCATTTGGCGAAATTCCGGTCGACCATCCACTTGTCCAGGTTGGGATTAAAGCCCTCTCTGCACAGGGCTGTTCGGCAGATTTATTGATTGGTTCAACAGATGCCAATGTGCCTTTGAGTATGGGAATTCCATCGATCTGTATCGGTCTCGCCAATGGGGGAGGGGCTCACACAATTGATGAATATATGGAGCTAGAACTGCTGCCAAAAGGTCTTTCTCACCTGGTCGATGTGGTCGTCGGGGCGTTTGAATTAGAAGCATGACCATTCCTCGTTTCACATTTTTTGTGTAAGAATTTTCACCTAAGAACCATCAAATTTTTGAGAATAATTAGCGTTTTCAATACAAATAATTGCTTTTATTGGTAAGGTATGGAGAAATTAAATATGGAAAAATTAATCACTGAGGATATTGCGAATCAGGTTGCAGATATTTTTAAAGAAATGGAATCGGGTGTGGAAATTTTCCTATTTGAGAGTGAAAAAAATTGTGAATACTGTGAAGAAATTGAGCAGTTAATTGAAGAGGTGTCAGACCTGTCTCCTTTGATTCATACACAAGTCTTTGACCTTGATAAAGACGCGATTCTCGCAGATAAGTACCATGTAGAACTAGCTCCAACCCTTGTGATCCTTTCTCGAGATACGGAAAATATGACCGATTATGGCATACGTCTGTTAGGTGCCCCTGCGGGACATGAGTTTACCACTTTAATTCATGATATCTTGTTTGTGTCCAAACGGCGAACAAACCTTGATGATGGAACCCGTGCATATTTAAAAAATTTAAAAGCACCTTTGCTGCTCCAGGTTTTTGTTACGCCCACCTGTCCCTATTGTCCTCAGGCAGTCCTATTAGCCCATCAGATGGCAATGGAAAGCGATATGGTTCAAGCTGAAATGGTAGAGAGCAACGAATTTTTCGATCTAGCAAACCGCTATAATGTAAGCGGTGTACCCCAAACCACGATTAATGCGGGGGCAGGAAGGATCGTTGGCGCGGTACCGGAAAAAGTTTTATTAGAACAGATTCAGAATGCTTTTATTGCTGAATAATAGATAGACTAGGATAGATGGGAGAGAATCAGAATGGATGCTAAAGTCACATGGAAGCAAGATGGCATGATGTTTAAAGCCACCGCGGATACTGGGGGCGCTATTGACCTTGTATCCAAACTCGATTCAGGAGCAGCGGGTTTCCGCCCGATGGAACTGCTCGCAATGGGTTTGGCTGGCTGTACTGGAATGGATGTGATATCGATTTTGAAGAAAAAAAGAATGGATGTGGTTGATTTTGAAGTGAAAGTCCATACAGAAAAAGCAGAAAAATATCCCCAGATATGGACGAAAGCACAGATCGAATATATAGTTACCGGGCACGACATTGACCCGAAAGCAGTTGAACGGGCGATGGAACTTTCAAGAGACACTTATTGTCCGGCACAAAATATGCTTGGAAAAGCTGTTGATATCGAATTGAAATACAAAATCATTGAAGTGGGATAATCCTAGGCCTAGCATTTAACGGGCTCATAATTTGAGCCCGTTAATTTTTTAATGCTCTTGCACACCGTTTGAGATCATTATTAATAGACTAAAAATTCGAACTGTTTAAATGTATTTTGATCATCACTCGGTTTTCGCCCGCATTAAAAAGATCTTGCTCATTGAACTTACCATCTGGATCAATTTTGACTTTGAAATAGCGTGCCATACGAGGTACCGGTTTTAGATAATTTTCAAGTTCCTGCGTCACCTTATCCCGCGCTCTGAAGACCTCGGCAGTGCCTTTTAGTTGCTTTCCTCGTAAGGTTATAATTACATCGGGATTCTTGATCAGATTCCGCCACCAACTTCTTTCTGCAAGACTTGTTATCCGAATGGTATTCCCATGCTGAGTATAATTTACCGGAGTAGTATATTCTAAACCGCTCTTTCTCCCACGAAAGGTGATTAATATAGTGTTTTTGCTTGTAATTCCATGAAGTGGGGTGTTCAAGATAACTTTATTAAATTGATTCCAAATGTCAGTGAAGAACCCCAAGGTTTTTCCTCCTCGAATTATTGGTTTATTTGACCGAACCTTGACGCATTTCTAATAATTTTGTAGAGACGCAAACATTACTTTTGGTCCACTTTTAAACAGGTATAATGTCATTATATCTTGGTTGATTATCAGTATTGGTAAACCCATGTCGCCTGTTAATGAAAAATTCTCGGTACCTCTTAGTCATGTTTTTGCATTTGTCCAGCAAGAAGTTAACCGTTTGGGACACACCTGTATTGAACCCGAACATCTCTTACTTGGATTGATTGAGGAAAAACAAAGTGTTGCTTACCAGCTTTTTGTCCAGCTTCAAGTTAACATAGAAGATCTTAAGACAGAACTACACCAAATCCTTTCTCAAGTTCAAACGGACAAGACTTGTGAAGCATTAACTATGTCGGAAGAAACCAAGCACATGTTGGAATTAGGTATGAATACGGAGGAATTGGTTTCCCGGCCTTATTTTGGAACTGAACACCTTTTAGTGGGGATAGTTAGTGATGTCTCAAGTCGTGGGCATGCCATTTTGCAACGAAGGGGAGTAACTTATAACCAACTTCTTGATCAACTGAAAACTCAACCCAATGAACCCCTCGTTGGTGACCGGGTGATGTCGAAGTTATCGTTGGAAGTTCCCTATATTCCTGCTGAGAACCTGACCTTTGTGGGTATCTTAACCAGAATAAGCCCAGTCTTTTGGGGGTTGCTTTTGGCTTCGGTTGTTTCTGGAATGGCGGCTTATTTTCATTGGCTTAGAGCTGATGTGTCAGTTTTCTTGTTCGTTACCTTAGGCTGGATTGTTGCAGTTTGTCTCCACGAGTTTGGGCATGCTTTAGCTGCCTACCGCGGAGGAGATCAAGCAGTTCTTCAACGAGGTTACTTAACTCTTAATCCACTCCGTTATACCCACGGATTTATGAGCATTGTCCTTCCGGTACTCGTGCTATTACTCGGCGGGATCGGCTTACCGGGTGGTGCTGTATTTGTTAATCTGGCTGCAGTAAAGAGTAAAAAGCTGCGTAGTTTGGTGGCTGCTGCGGGAACGTTAGTGACTTTATTCCTTACCTTAATTTTGTCACTTTTACTTGCTTATTATCACCGGACGGCAAACTTTTCCCAACATTCCGAATTCATAGCTGGTTTGAATTTTCTGATCTTTATCCA
>JARROY010000273.1:0-8080 GCA_037383445.1 Anaerolineales bacterium
TGATGAGTAACCAACGGTCAGTTATTGGCGGTCAAAAAACCGAAAAACAGGCAACTGCCCCCTGATTACTTACTGGTTATTAACAGAGGCGGAGAGGGAGGGATTTGAACCCTCGAGGCTGTTACACCTACACGATTTCCAATCGTGCGCACTAGACCGGACTATGCGACCTCTCCAAAAATAAACAATTACTTTTTTACTGTACAGCGGGGAGGGTGGGATTCGAACCCACGGTGGACCGAAGCCCACAACGGTTTTCGAGACCGCCCCAATCGTCCACTCTGGCACCTCTCCGATACCTTCCTCAAACTCATTTGAGAAGGCGAAAGTTATTATACCCGGTTCGTTCACTCTGGCAAGCAAGATTCGACAACATACTCTGAGCGGATAAATATTGATCTGAATTTAATAATAAAACTGCTGGGGGATTGTCCCTTCCTCCAGCAGGTTCTTTTATTTAGGCGCCTTTATACTCCAGGCTGAACGGGGGGTTTACCCTCATCAGGAGCAGATTTAGGCGCACTGACCGGCTTAGTTTTCTCAGCTGGTTTTTCGGCTTTTTTCTCTTTCTTTTCTTTCTTTGGCTTGACTGGCTTTGGCAGCAGCGCGACTTCAAGCACCTCGTCCATATGCTTGACAAACACGATGTTCAGGTCCGAAAGGGCCTTCTTTGGCACATCTACCAAATCCTTCCGGTTCTTTTCGGGCAGTATGATCGTTTTCAAACCATTTCGATGGGCAGCCAGCACTTTGTTTCGCACCCCGCCAATCGGCAGTACCCGTCCCCTCAAGGTCACCTCACCGGTCATGCAGACCTCTTTGTGCACCCTGCGCCGGGTAAAAGCCGAGATGACAGCCGTAGCCAGGGTGATTCCCGCACTGGGGCCGTCTTTCGGGATGGCGCCTTCCGGCACATGAATATGAACATCAATATTTTCAAATGCTTCGGGATCGATCTCTAATATCTTGGCTTTCGATTTTAGATAGGTCATTGCTGCCTGGGCGGATTCCTGCATCACTTCGCCAATCTGACCGGTGATCTGCATATTGCCTTTCCCCATCGTCAAGGCGACCTCAATCGGCATAATATCTCCGCCAGCCATTGTCCAGGCGATACTAGTAGCCACGCCAACCTCATCATCGGTTTCAGCATCTGTGGTGGAAAACTCTGGTGGACCGAGGTATTTTTCAAGAGCGGAATCCAAAATCCGTCTGGGGTAATTCTTTCCCTCGGCTTTCAGGCGTGCCACTTTCCGGCATACTCGCCCGATTTCGCGTTCGAGATTGCGCACGCCGGCCTCGTAGGTATATTCATTAATAATTCGGTGCAGAGTTTTCTCAGGAAAATTAAGCTCCCCTTCTTCCAATCCGGCTTCATCTACCTGGCGCTGGATCAGGAATTTTTTGGCGATCTCAACTTTCTCTTCCTCAATATATCCTGGGAACTCGACAACTTCCATCCGGTCAAGCAATGCCCATGGAATATCCCCGCGGTGGTTGGCTGTCGTAATAAACAACACCTGAGAAAGATCATAGGGGATCTCCAGGTAGTGGTCCGAGAATTCCTGGTTTTGTTCGGGGTCCAGCACTTCCAGCAAAGCAGCCGCTGGATCACCGCGGAATCCGATCCCCAATTTATCGACTTCATCTAGGATAAACAGCGGATTGATCGTCCCGGCTCGCTTCATGGTTTGGATAATCCTGCCGGGCAGGGCACCGATATACGTGCGCCGATGGCCGCGCATCTCCGCCTCATCGCGCACCCCACCCAAGGAGACGCGCACAAACTTGCGGCCCAAAGCCTCAGCAATCGACTTCCCAAGGGTGGTTTTCCCGGTACCGGGTGGACCAATAAAACACAAGATCGGCTGGCGAGAGCGCTCAGGTTTTAGACTGCGCACTGCAATCGATTCCAGAATGCGGTCTTTGGCTTTTTCCAATCCGTAGTGGTTTTTCTCCAAGACCTCAGCAGCATTGTTTACATCCAGGTTGTCTTCGGTGGTTTCCGTCCAAGGCAGGTCCAGCAGCCAATCGATATAAGTGCGGATCACCCCCACCTCCGGCGACATCGGCGGCATCTGGTAAAGGCGTTCGTATTCTTTTATGGCTGCGCCTTCAGCTTCCTCTGGCAGCTTGGCATTCTTTATTTTGGCATTCAGTTCTTGGAGTTCTTTGCTCCAAGGATCTTGCTCACCAAGCTCCCGCTGAATTACTCGCATTTGTTCGCGCAGGTAATTCTCGCGCTGGCTTCGATCTACTTCATCCTGTACCTTGGCATGCAGTTCTTCTTCCATCTCAAGCACACCCAGTTCACGTACCAACAAGTCATTCACCTGCTGCAGCCGGTCTGTAGTGTCCAGGCTGAGCAGCAGCTTATGGCGGTCTTCTAAATGTACGGAAAAAGAGTTGGCCAGCATATCTGCCAACCAGCCCGGTTCCTCAATATCCAGCAGGTAGTTCATTGCCTCATCAGGGATTGCACCGGTCAGATCGGCATAACGGCTGAACAAACGCATCAAGTTGCGCATCAAAGCGGTTTCTTCCTGGGTTGGCCGGATACTCTCTTCCACAACTCGCGCCTTGGCATACAGGATCGAGTTTTCCTTGATAATTTCGATCATCTCAACGCGGTATCTTCCCTGAACCATAATCAAATTGTCGCTGTGCGGTGTAGAGAACAGGTCACTGACCGCCACTGCCACGCCAACAGATAGAAAATCTTTTTTCTGAACGGAATGCTTACGTGGGTTTCGCTGGGGAACCGCAATCATCATCTGGTTGTGCGCATTGGCGGTTTCAATCGCCAGCATAGTGGTGGAACGCCCAACGGGTAGAGGGACGACCATATGCGGAAAAACGATCACCTCGCGCAGCGGCAGGAGCGGGCAAAAAACAATCCCTTCTTCATTTGGAGCAATATCTGGGATATTCTCAAGCATTTCAGCCCTCTGATGCAATTCTTCAGTATCGAGGGCGCCTTCAATCTGAGAATACCAATCATGATCATTCATTCAAGTTCTCTCCCGAATAAGGTGCAGCTATTATACCTAGGATTGGTTATTTTTGAAGCCAAAGATAGCGCAATTGCCCGACCACATACAGACTCCCGGTGACCAAAATCACCCCATCGTTGCCAATTAGCTCACTAGCCTGGCGATAGAAGTCGGCCGGGGAGTCGATCACAGAAACGGGGCAGGCATAATCTGCTGCCAAATTTGAAAGATCTTGCACCGCGGCAGCCCTGGGATGATCGGCGCGCACGAGTAATACATAGTCAACTTTCGGCAGCAGCTCGGCAAACATCCCGGCAATATCTTTGTCTTCCGATGCGCCAAATACCAGCGCAACCGGCTTACCCGGCAGGTAATCTTCGATTGTCTGAGCAAGCCTTTGTGCAGAATACCGGTTGTGCGCTCCATCGAAGATAACCATAGGTTCACCATCAAAAACCTCAAACCGTCCCGGCCAGCGCACGCTCGAAAACCCCCTCTGAACCGCCTGCTCTGAAACAGATAACCCGGTCCGGTTCACAGCCTGAAGTGCAGCAAAAGCAGTTACAGCATTCTCCAATTGGTGCCTGCCAAGCAACTGTGTGGTAAAGGTCCGTCCATTCTCCCCATTTTGAAAAACACGGAAGGACTGACCTTCTAGCGAGTGAGTCAAGGGTTCAAACTGAATATCTCTGCCCACCAGCACAAACTCCGCCTCTCGTTGGGATGCCAGTTGTTCAAGCACTTCTAGCGCGTCTAATTTTTGTGGGGCTGACACCACCGGCACACCCGGTTTAATGATTCCGGCCCATCCCGACCTCAACCACGGCACAGGCAACTTTTTTCTGTCCAAAATACCAAAACGCCAGTGCTGTTTGTAACTCATACGAAGTCAAACCCGGGACTTGAGGGATGACCTGCTTCAATACTTCAATCCCGGCGGTAAAATCTGCCTTTGAGATCCTCTGCCCATCGATCTGAATTCGCTCGCGAAAGTCGTGCAGGTGCGGTGAAGTGTATAAACCAGTCTTGTAGCCAGCCGCCTGCAAAGCCGCAGCACAGTGAGCGGCAACCGAACCTTTTCCTTTCGTCCCCGCGATATGAATTGTAGGATATTGGAGTTGGGGATTGCCCAATTTATCCATCAGATCAAACATGCGCTCCAATTCAAACCGTTCGGGTGCAATTTGCTCTTGATGGGTTAAACTGAAATCAACAAATGAGAATAAAAATTTCAAAGCCTCTGTATAGTGATTTTCATCAGCCATGCAAGCATTCTAACCGCAGCTCTGATTGCAAGCAAGTTAAATGATTTAAGGTTTCATATCTTGATTGTATTGGCAAAAGGCATTATGATTTAAGAGTATGCGTCAGCATACAGAAAATAACTATTTTATATTAAGGAGAAGAAATGAAGTTCAAAAAACTGTTTTTGCTTTTAGGTCTTCTGGTTGTCGCTACAATGGCTCTTGCAGCCTGTGGTGGTGGAACAACTGCCACCGAAGAACCGGCCACCGAAGAACCTGCTGCAGCCGAACTTTCAGTTGGTGTTGTGTTGCCGACAAGGAACGAGCCGCGCTGGATTCAGGATGAAACCCGTTTCAAAGATGCGTTTGACGCAGCTGGCTACGATGTCGAAATCCTCTTCAGCGAGGGCGATTCCGCTAAGGAACGGCAGAATGTTGAAAGTCTGATCACCAAAGGTGTAAAGGTCATCATCATCTGCCCGCAGGACGCTACTGCCGCCGCTGCAGCTGCTGAAGCAGCCCACGCAGCTGGAGTTAAGATCATCTCTTACGATCGCTTGATCCGTGAGACGGATGCTGTGGATTACTACGTCA
Source organism: Anaerolineales bacterium (assembly GCA_037383445.1). Lineage (GTDB taxonomy): Bacteria > Chloroflexota > Anaerolineae > Anaerolineales > UBA11579 > UBA11579. The sequence goes on from JARROY010000273.1 coordinate 4,832, forward strand.
CCTTCGACAGCATTGCTGTGGGTGAAGCTCAGGGGCAGTACCTGGTCGACAAAGCCAGCGGTACTGGCAATCCTCTGTACCTGTATGCTGGTGCAGCCTCCGACAACAACGCCTTCCTGTTCTTTGAAGGCGCATGGAACGTACTGCAGCCCAAGATCGCCGATGGAACCTTCTACGTTGTCAACTCGAGCGAAGCGGTTGCCCTGCAGGACAAGGCCACCCTGACCCGTGAAGAGATGGGCCAGATCATCGGCCAGGTGACCACCGAGTGGGATTTCGACACCGCCAAGACCTTGGCTGAGTCGAACCTAACCGCTGCCACCGCTGATGACAAGGGTGATGTCTTCATCCTGGCACCCAATGATGGGACCGCCCGGGCGATTGCAGATGCCTTTGCTGCTGATGCAGATGTGTCCAGCTACGTGGTTACCGGACAGGATGCAGAAGTTGCTTCCGTCCAGTACATCATCGATGGCAAGCAGTCCATGACCGTTCTGAAAGATGTCCGCACCTTGGTATCTGACGCCATTGCTGCTGCGGTTGCATACCTGGAAGGCAGCACGCCTCCAGAGACCAACACCTACAACAATGGTGCGGTTGATGTGCCAGCAGCCCCCTCTGAGGTTGTTACCGTTGATCAAAGCAATGTCCAAGCCGCGGTCATCGATTCCGGCTACTGGCCTGCCAGCGATTTTACCGGACTGGATACAATGGGTATGGAGGAACCTGCCATGCTTGGTTCTGCCGAATACCCGATCAAAGTCCTCTTCGTCCCCTCCGTTGACGTCGACTTTATGATCTCTAGCGGTGACTTGATCGCTCAAGCCCTGCAGGATGCCACTGGCTACACCTTCGAAGTAAGTGTACCGACCTCGTACGCTGCAACAATTGAGGAAATGTGCGCTTCTCCTGAAGATACGATTGGCTTCATCCCCGCCCTCGGTTACGTGCTTGCCAACCAGCTGTGCGGTGTACAGCCCGGTCTGGCAGCCGAACGCTATGGCTGGAACGTCTACTGGACTGGCTTCTTTGTCGCCCGCGACAGTGATTACCAGACTCTTGAGGACCTGGCTGGCGCCACCTGGGCTTACCCGGATGCTGGCTCCACCTCTGGCTACCTGTATCCCGCCTCAATCTTTGCAGACATGGGACTCGAAGTTGGTGAGACCATCGAGGCTGGCGGTGCTCTTGGGCAATGGGCGATGACCCCGATGTTCCTGCAGATTTGGTTGACTCCTGCGCCCCAGACGCAGACGGCAAACTGTACTGCGGTGATTTCCGCGTCTTAGATGCCCGGTCAGCCGTAAGTGGTGATGCACCTGATATTATCCAAGAGGTCCGCATCCTGGCTCTCTCCAAGGAAATCCCGAATGACACCATGTCCTTCTCTCCCGATTTCCCAGAAGAATTGAAGCAGTCGATCCTCGATGCAGTTACTGCCTTTGTGTCTCTCGACAACGAAGATTGTGTCAATTCTCTATGCAGTGAGCAGTTCTACAACTGGACCGCGGTTGGCCCGATCGCTGACGAGAACTTTGACGGCGTCCGCATCCTGGTTGCTCAGCAGGGAATTACGCTTGAAAATCTTGGTGAGTAAATATTGACGTATAACCATTTCTTGCCCCAGGAAACCCTGGGGCAAGATTTAATTTAGCAATTATTCATTTGTTTGATCCAGGTCTTATTATTCTCCATTGTTTGAGTAACACCTCAAAAATCTCTCAAAGGTCTATGATGGTGACGTGCAAGCCCTCAAGAAAGTCAGTTTCACCGTCGAACAAGGCGAATTCCTGGCCGTGATTGGTTTGAGCGGTTCCGGGAAATCCACCTTGCTGCGCTGCATTAATCGTTTGATCGAACCCACCGAAGGGCAGATCATCTGGAAAGGTCAGGATGTCACTGGCGCCAGCCAGGATGAAATGCGCCGCATCCGCCGTAAAATTGGGATGGTTTTCCAGCATTTCAATCTGGTAACGCGTTCCAAGGTGATTACCAATGTCTTGGCTGGACGATTAGGCTATGTCAATCCCATGCTGAGTGCTATAAACCGCTTCCCCAAAAGCGACGTTGAAATGGCACTCGCCCAACTCGACAGGGTTGGAATCAAAAACCAAGCTTACAAGAGAGCCGATGAGCTCAGCGGCGGGCAGCAGCAGCGGGTGGGAATTGCCCGCGCCATGATGCAGGAACCTGAAATGATCCAGGCCGAAGAGCCGGTAGCTAGCTTGGATCCTGACCTGGCACACTCGATCATGCAGTATCTCGAAAAGATCAACCAAGAAGATGGGGTGACCGTTTTGTGCAGTTTACACTTCCTGGATTTGGTGCACCGCTATGCCGACAGGGCTATCGCTCTCAATGATGGCGTCCTGATGTTTGACGGGTCGCCAGATGACATTGATGATGAAAAATTTAGAGAAATCTACGGCCAAGACGCCGAGCGAGTAGGCTAAAGGAGTCGACCATGAAAAAGAGCTCATCTCCGTTTCGATCGATTGTTGTAGGACTGGTCACATTACTTATCTTGGTGGTGTACGCTTATGGCTTTACTGTGACTAAGATCGATTTTGGTGAAACCCGCTCCGAGCGGCGCGTAGCCTCCCTCACTCGTATCCTGCGAGCCTTGGCGCATCCCCATCTCTTCGATTATAACTATCAAACCGTGGATGTGGAGATTCCCTTTTACCTGGGCTGCCCAGAAGGTGGAGCCACATTGCCCGATGTAGATCGTTCTGAGGCGTATATCCTCCCCAGTGATCCCTGTGCCGAACCAGGGGATACGATTCTGATAGAGGGATACAACTTCCAGGAGAATTCCTCCGGTCCGATCAATTTCATCGGTTTCAGTGCTGATGCCCCTCAGGGTGTCCCGCTCCAGATGGAAAATTTTCAGGCAGACGCACAAGGCAATTTCCAGGTTGACGTGACCATTCCCAAACGCCAGGTGAAAGAAGACCCGCAAGCCATCCGAGCCACCGGAAGAGTGCGTGTCGGTTCACCTATGATCTCCAACGAATCTAAGGTCACCTGGGATAAGATCGTTGAAACCGTCTTTATGGCCTTACTGGCAACCACCTTTGGCACCCTGCTCGCCATCCCGATCAGCTTCTTTGCCGCCCGCAACTTGATGTCAGATGTTAAAATCCCTTTGAGCAATATCTCCCTTTCGCTGGTTGGCTGGCCATTAGGTATGTGGTTGGGAATAAAACTCAATCAGGGAATCACCCAGTTATTGACTCCGATATTCGA
>JARROY010000274.1:0-4290 GCA_037383445.1 Anaerolineales bacterium
AAACTACTGGCGCCGATGCGGAACAAATCCGGCATCATCCACTCTTCCCCCAGTTCTTCTTTCATCAAGGCCTGCCACGCCATCACCTCTTTGGCCTTGCTGATCCCACCCGCCGGCTTAAAACCAACCTTATACCCTGTGCGGTGGTAATATTCCCGGATTGCCCGCACCATCACCAGACCAAATTCTAAGGTGGCATTGACCGTTTCCTTGCCGGTCGAGGTTTTAATAAAATCAGACCCCGCCATCATCGCCACCAAGCTGGCCTGGTATACCTGCTTTAGGGTTGCCAGGTCTCCCGTAGCCAGGATGGTTTTCATGTGAGCAGATTCACCGCAGGTCTTGCGGAACGCGCGGATTTCATCATACAGCTTCTGCCAATTGCCGGTCAAAACATCGTTGCGGGCAATCACAATATCAATTTCAGACGCCCCTGCTTCAATGGCCTGTTCGATCTCCCCATTTCGCTGTGGAAAAGGCGTCTGCCCAGCCGGGAAACCCGTCGCCACCGAAGCCACCGGGATATCGGAACCCCGTAAGGCTTCCACTGCATCTTTGACCCGGTTGGGATAGACACACACCGTTTGGCACACAATCTGCGCACCCGACCTGGCGTATCATCTCCGGCCAGGGTGGTCAGATCGATATTCGTGACTGCGCGCAGCAGCCAAGCAGCCTGCCACTCCTTCTTTATCGACCGTCTCGTGGGCAGGGTCGCAACCCGCCGTTCAACGGCACTGCGGTTCACCCGGGCACCGAATACCCAATCTAAATCCAGCGGCATCCCGGGGTTACGTTCATGGTTAAAGTTCATAGAATCAACCCTTTTCAAATTTCTTCATTCGAAACAAAGCTTCTATCAAATCATGGTAATCTTCACAGATTTACACTTGTTCTACATTTCAAATATACCACAATGCCGACCCCCAGAGAAACCACCCGGTCGGCCAATTCTCAGCGGCGGATTCCCCTTATTGGATGTGACCACACCTGGGTCCCGGCACTCGGTTTCGATCAAATCAGGTATAATCACCTCCATGTCTACATCAGGTGACAATCTCGCTGAAAATCCCTCAAAACCCGGGGCACATTACACCATCTCGATCCCCGTGTTTGAAGGACCGCTTGATTTGCTTTTGCAGTTGATCGAACGCGCCGAACTGGATATCACCAAGGTTGCCTTGGTGGAGGTCACCGGCCCCTTCTTGGAATATGTACGCCAAATCCAGCGAGAAAAAGCAGATGAGGTTTCAAACTTCCTCGTCGTGGCCGCCCGTCTGATGCAGATCAAATCCGAAGCGCTGCTGCCCCGTCCGCCCGAAAGAGAGCCGGGAGAAGAAGACCCCAGCACAGAACTGATCAACCAATTAATTCTCTATAAAAAATTCAAAGAAATCGCCTACTTACTGCGCGAACGGGATGAAAAAGGTTTGCGGACGTATTTGCGCATCGCTCCCCCACCAAAGATGGAGGGGAAGTTTCAGGAAGACCGCTATTCCCTGGAGGATTTGATCAGTGCTGCCCGTCATGCTCTTAGGATGCTGGAGGAAAAGGAGTCGGTCGATACCGTTGTCCGGCCTCCCAAAATCACGATTAAGGAAAAAATCACCGAGATCCGCCGCAAACTGAAATCTGCTGGTGGTGCCTCTTTCAAAAGCCTACTCGGAGAAGGCTACACCCGGGTAGAAGTGGTGGTTACTTTCCTAGCACTGCTGGAACTGGTCAGACGTTTCCGCATTCGGGCAGTCCAAGATAACACCTTCAGCGATATCTTGATCGAATCTACTGAAGATTGGGACGATATCGAAGATTTCGACCTCGATTTTTTGGAATAAACCTGCTCTCCAATCTTTTCCACACCTTGCTAAGGTAAACATTCCCCAACCTGATTCGTCAGAGGACTATATGCGCCAACTAGGTATCCTGCAATTACAGCAGGTACGAAAAAGGATGATCCACCATGTCCAACCGACTTGCCGATGAAAATTCCCCCTACCTCCTGCAGCATAAAGACAACCCGGTAGACTGGTATCCATGGGGAAAAGAAGCCCTGAGTAAAGCCCAGCAAGAGAACAAACCGATCTTCCTCAGCATCGGCTATGCGGCCTGCCACTGGTGCCATGTGATGGAGCGTGAATCTTTCGAAGACCCCCAAACTGCGGCCATGATGAACCAGCACTTCGTCAATATCAAAGTGGACCGGGAAGAACGTCCCGACCTGGACCGCATCTACATGGACGCGGTCGTCGCTCTTACCGGGCAGGGCGGTTGGCCGATGAGCGTCTTTCTGACCCCGGAGGGAGAACCTTTCTTCGGCGGCACTTATTTTCCTCCTGCCCGCCGGTACGGGATGCCCTCCTTTATGGATGTCCTCAGCCAGATTGCCAACCTATGGTCGCAGAAACCCGAGGAACTGATCGACTCGAGTAAAAAACTGGTTGAGCACATGCGCACCCGCAGCCTGATGCCAGCACCTGACCTAGAAGCAAATTTAGACCCAGCCAGCTTGGATCAAGCGGTTTTCAAACTTGCCCAAAGCTACGATTGGAAGAACGGTGGATGGGGAAGCGCACCTAAATTCCCCCAGGCTATGACCATCCTTTTCTTATTACGGCGAGCCAGCATGGGAGACCGCATGGCGCTTGATCTTGCCACCCACGCATTGGATGCGATGGCCAAAGGCGGCATGTACGACCTGATCGGTGGCGGGTTTGCCCGCTACAGCGTGGATAATGATTGGCTCGTCCCGCATTTTGAAAAAATGCTGTATGACAACGCCTTGCTTGCCCGGGCCTATCTGCATGCCCATCTGCTGACCGGAAACCCGACTTACCGCCAGGTTTGCGAGGAGACCCTGGATTTTATCCTGCGGGAGATGACCCACTCAAAGGGTGGGTTTTTCAGCAGCATTGATGCCGATTCAGAAGGAGAAGAGGGTCTTTTCTATACTTGGACATACGAAGAACTGCAGGATTTGCTCGATAAAGATGAATTAAAAGCCCTTTCGCAAACGTATTCGATCAGCGAGGAAGGCAATTTCGAAGGTCGAATCATTTTTCAGAACAAACTTGAACCCGCGGAACGAAAGGGGTTTGAACCTCAACTCAAAACGGCTCATCAAAAACTCTTTCAAGCCCGCAGCACCCGCGTCCGTCCGGCTACCGATGATAAAGTCCTGACCGCCTGGAATGCCTGGATGAATATCACCTTTTCCGAGGCTGCCCGCTACTTAAAGAGAAGCGATTACCTGCAAGCCGCTCAGCGCAATCTGCGTTTCCTATTGGATGCCATGTTGAAGGATGGAAATCTGCTGCGCTCCTGGCGGGATGGCAAAGCCCTGCATGACGCCTATCTGGAAGACTATGCCAGCTTGGTTCTGGCGCTGTTCTCGCTCTACCAGAGCGATCACCAAACCGAATGGTACCAAAATGCTCAAATGCTTACTGAGCAAATCCTGCAGCGATTCTATGAGACAGAATCTGGTCTGTTCGACACATCGGGCGACCACGAAGAACTTCTCTTACGTCCGCAAGAAAGCCAGGATAACGCCACCCCCTCAGGCAGCAGTTTGGCCGTGCAAGCCTTCCTCCTGCTGGCAGCTTATTCTGGAGAAGGCCAATATTATGACCTGGCAGCCAGCCTGCTGGGACCCATGGAGCAGATCCTGACCACTTACCCGACCGCCTTTGGCAACTGGCTGAATGCGCTCGATTTTGCATTGGCAGAGATTAAAGAAGTAGCTGTATTAGGAGACCTTCAAGACCCTGCAGCGCAGAAACTGCTGGAAACCGTTTGGCAATCGCTCCGGCCGAACTGCATCCTGGCAGCCGCTTCAGTTCCGGTACCAGATCATGCTCCAGCCTTACTGCAAGATCGCCCGCTGATCGATGGGCACCCAACTGTCTATGTATGCCATCATTTCACCTGCCAGCAGCCCACCACCGACGCCGATGAATTGGCCTCACAAATAAACGACCCTCAAACTCCCGCTTAACCAACCCGTGATCCATTTTCTTCGAGTTCCTGTATAATGGATTTGGGATTCATCCTGGAGATATCCCGGATAGCATGAATCCAAGTCGAATCAAATCAAGGGGACCTATTATGGAATTTTGGATTTTTCTGCTTTTAACTGTGTTTCTTATTTGGGTCAGCCGCAAATCTCTGCTTTCACCCCGTTCGCATGGCTTTTACCGCTTCCTGGCCTGGGAGATGATCACACTCCTGTTACTTCTCAACTACCGAGTTTGGTTTGAGGATCCCTTCAACTGGCACCAGATTCTCTCCTGG